>CAYHFH010000045.1:0-7713 GCA_964355865.1 uncultured Gammaproteobacteria bacterium | reverse complement strand
AGGGACTATGGCGGGCGAGGCGGGGGAGCAGCAGGAGTTATTTTGAACTAAATTCTTGCCTCAAATAATCCATTGACGTATACTGCGGATGTATGCAAAAGAATGTATTGAACTATCGCATCATCATTGAACCGGAGATATCCGAGGACGGGTCACGGGTGTATGTGGGACTTTGTCCGACCTTGGGAATATCTGATTATGGCGATACAGTGGAAGATGTATTGACAAGCATGAAAGACGGGATAGCGCTGGCTGTTGAAGCATTAGCGAAGGGAAAAAAAGAAGTTCCGGTTGATGATATCGAGCGACAAATAATTGCTTCTGCGATGGTGAAAGCCCCGATCAATTTTCAGGCAACTTTTGCGGTATGACCAAAATCCCACGGAATGTAAAAGGAAAAGAACTCCTACGGGCACTTGCGAAATTGGGATTTAATAAAACAGGAAGCCGCGGGAGCCATGTTCGACTGACTCATGCCGACGGCCGGTGGACGCAAGTCGCCGTACACCCAAAGCCGATTCCCCAAGGCACGCTTCGGGCTATCGTGCGGCAAGCAGAAATTACCATAGATCAATTAATAGAAATGTTGTAATAGTTCTTTTCGCTATGAAAATTGCATTGGTTCATGATTATTTACGGGAGTATGGCAATAGAAATTGATCAGAGCGGAAAAATAGAACAACTTGACACAACGACTGTTGTAGCCTGTGCAAACGATGTGTCTTCGGTGATATGTATAAAGGCTTCAGAAAAACGATTGCTTTTTGTTCGACTGCATACTTCTCTCGTGAAGAAAACTGATCGTCTTGCAGTCATTTTTGCCGTCTTGGTATTTCTTCTGTTGCGGACATTGAAAAAGTTGCCCTCGACTATCGTGCTCGATGAGGAATACACCGGAAAAGATGCTACCGTCTGTGAAACTTTAGAAAAGCTTCTTTTACGACACCAAAAAGGGAAATGGAATGGTTCGATACGCGTTCAACAAATAGGTAAACATTCACCGGCGCATCTGCTTGCATGGGACTATCATAGGAAAGGAAAGAAGCGAAAAGATATTGTAAAAGTGAGTGTGGCTGATATTATGCGATTGTGGCAATAAAAAGCCGTGCAGTAATTGGCCACACTCTCCGATTTTACGGTGAGGGTCCACATCGTGCTCGGCTCGATTAATTTACCATAGAGACATGAATATGTCAATGCTAAAAATAGCTTTAGTCCATGATTATCTTCGGGAGTATGGGGGAGCGGAGCGGGTGCTTGAGGTCATCCATGAGATGTGGCCGGAGGCGCCGCTATATACGAGTTTCGTGGATTGGCCCTCCTTCGCCCGGGCTCCGGCGGGTAAAGTTGAACTATTTAAGTCTTGGGATATACGGACGAGTTGGGTGCAGCGATTTTGGTTCATAAAAAAATTCATTTCTCCCCTCCGGTTTCTCGCGCCGTGGATATGGGGGAGCTTTGACTTGTCCGATTACGATGTGGTGATTTCCTCGAGCGGGTGGTTTATGTGTAGGGGAGTGAAAACAAAAGTCGAAAGTCAATCCTTCGACAAAGCTCAGGATGACCCTGAGCGAAGCCGAATGGGTCAAAAGTCAAAAGTCCATAAAGTCAACATAGGTGGAGAAGGATTGGGCGCTTTGCATATTTGTTATATCCATCACCCTCCACGAAATCTCTATGGGTACGCGACGGGGAGTGACCTGCAGAAGTATTGGATTGTGCGGGTGTATGCCACTATCGTCAATTTTTTCCTCCGGCACTACGACTGGAAAACAGCACAGGCGGTCGATTATTTTATTGCTAATTCTAAGGAGACGGCAAGGAGAGTGCAGAAGTTTTATAGGAGAGAGAGCACAGTGATATATCCACCGATTGAATCAACAAATCAACTAATCAACAAATCATCTAATCAACAAAGGAATACGCATAGACAATATTATTTATCTGTTGGACGGCTGACGTACTCCAAGCGGGTGGATTTGGCGATCATGGCATGTAACAAACTTAAACTTCCGTTAAAAGTTGTGGGAACGGGAAAAGAAGAAGAATATTTACATTCGATTGCCGGACCAACCATAGAGTTTGTGGGGAGCGTGACGGATGAAGAGTTGGGAAGGTTGTATGCCGGGGCCAAGGTGCTTATCTTTTGCGCGCTCGACGAGGACTTCGGGATGGTGCCGGTGGAAGCAATGGCCCATGGGGCGCCCGTGATAGGCCTTGCTCAGGGAGGAGTGGTGGAGACCGTAGTTGATGGCGTGACTGGGGTGCTTTTCCGTGAGCCGACGGTGGAGAGTTTGGTGGGAGCATTGGGGAGATTTCAAGACGATAAGACGATAAGACAGAAAGACGGTAAGACGATACGGTGGGAAGAGAATTGCAGAAAGCGGGCGGAGAAGTTTGGAAAAGAGCGGTTCAAGAAGGAATTGTCGGCGTTTATAAAACACCCGGAGGTTTAAAGCTAATCTACCCGTCGGGTTGATTTATTCCTCCACTTTATCGCTCTTCAGTCCGTAGATTGCGCACCAATCGCCATCAAGCCCCACGCGGGATTGGCCTTCGATGACGGGGATGGCAAAGTGGGGAGGCGGATAAAGGGCACCGGCGGCGGCTAACCGTTTGGGAAAATCATGCCGAACCCACCAGTCCATAAGGCGGGAGGCCGAAAGAGCAGCAAGTTTGTTTCCCGTGTCATCTCCCATGAGATTGGCTCCGATTGTTTGTTGGGCAATGCGAACTTCATCAGGACGCAACGGATCTTTCATGAGGTGGAAGGTAATGAGATCATCGGGGCTTGCGTCCTCGTGTCCGCGAAGGTGTGCTGTGTGGGGTTTAACCTGTACGATCATATCGCCAAGTTCTGTGCAGGTGACGGTCCAACTGGCGAATTGGTATTGAATAGCCGGATCTTCATTCATTTTATTTTGCGGTATTTCTCCGACAAGCACTTCTGTAAGCGAGGGATCAGATTTCCATACCGAATATCCGCCATATTTCCATGGAAAATCCGGATTGTCAAAAAATTCCTGAACCTGTTCATTCGATGTGAGCATGACCCACGGAGCTTTTCCCCGAGGATCGGGCGCGAAACAGGTACGGATGGTCACATGATTGCCGCGGGAAAGAATGTCGCGGGCAAGACCCTTCATGTGATCGGTATCAGCAGCAGGAACAATGGTGTAGGGTAATCGTATTTCTGCAGGAATGAGCACATTGATCAGATATTGGGCGCGGGCTTTCGTGGACTCATAACGGTCGCGGCTTTGTGTCATAGCTTCTTGTCCCAGGGTAATGAGCTCCTGTATGCTTTTTTCTGCCGTCACATACCGCCAGGGATTGCGGAGTTTTTCTGTAAACCAAAGGAGCGCGGTATCGTACTCCGAACCCGTGAGGAGTTTATTTCTCCCGTTTTGAAGTCGGGGAATAAATCCGCTGAATATTTCCGCCGTTCCTCCATCAATTGTTATTTCCTGAATCTCACGTAACGCTTTTGTATTGGCGCCAAAGATAATGGGCATATGTTCGCCAACTCTGGTGCCAACCCGGGCGATATGAGAGCCGATGCCGCCATTGCCCGCCACCAGTCCGACAATGTTTGCATAGAGCTTTCGGTCCATAAGCTTTGTGATAATGGGAAGAGAAACGGAGGGCATGACCAGAATACAGGGCTTCCCCATATAGTCGCCTGCCTCTTCAAGAGAGGTAATAATTCTTCCTGACGCGTTGCCAATAGAAATGGAAATGCCGGTTGCAAGTACTTCTTGTGACTTGCGTTTCTGACGGACGATATCCGGATCGAGCGGCGCAGAGAGGAGCGATCGCAATTCAAGCGTCGTCATCCGTCTGAGTGCATCCTGGTGGGAAATTTTATGTGCATTAATGAGCTCACTTAAAACCCGGAAATGTGCCATGGGCTGGAGCGGAACATCACGAGTCTGCAGAAGCCATACCCGATGCCCGTCAAACGTAAATTCAACATCCTGGGGATAGAGATAGTGCTTCTCTAAAGTCTGAACGCTTTTGGCAAGTTCACGTTTGGCATGATCCGGAATGGGAAGATCGGCAATCAACGATTGTTGATGTGTTCCTCGTTCGCCGACTACCGCGGTGCCTTGTTTGCCAGAGACGAACGCAACGGAAGGAATTTTTTCTCCTGTCCCAATGTTGCGCGTCAGGAGGACGCCTGCGCCGGCCTGATTATCACGGCCTAATCCCCACACAACGTGCTGGATGACGGCTGCCGTACCGATGGTATCCGGAATTCCGTGTTGGCTTCGGTAAAGAACCGCTTCGGGAGCATTCCAGGACTCAAAAACTCCATGAACGGCGGCTTGGATTTGCTCGTGCGGATCTTGGGGAAATTCGGAGTGTGACTCACTATATATTTGTTTCACACGGGCCACCATGTTTTGCAGTTGCCCCACAGGAAGATCAGAGACGCGCGCTACCCCAAACCTTGCGAGACGTTCTGATCTGACAGCATCAAGTCTACCTATTGGTATTCCGTACGCCTGGTGGCCCAAATGGATCATCATTTCAAGATACGATTTCCATGCATTCTGTTCTCCGATTTCTTTTCCAAGTGCCGTCACTGTGTGATCGTTAAGACCAATATTAAGAAGCGTGATCATGGCTCCAGGCATAGAGACGGGAGCGCCGGAACGCACGGAGACGATGAGCGGGTTGTCCGGATCGCCTAAACGTTTGCCGGATGATAGTTCGAGATTGGAGATTTGTTGGGTGATTTCGCGAGCGAGCTGGTCGGTTATTTGATGCTCGGAAGACTCCCACTGGCACCATGCGCCTGTCGTGAGGATAAATCCGGGAGGAACAGGAAGACCTAACGCGTTGAGTTCCACGAGCCCAAACCCCTTACCGCCAAGGGCATCTTTTGTGACGGGTAGGGGCGACGTGTGATCGTCAATTGCCCGAGAAAATAAAAACGACCCGGTGGGGGATTCGGGATGATGATCAACAATTGTATCCGTCCGAATTTCATGATTTGAAGCCATAATACGCGCGATTCGGCAGGATACAATAGCGTGGGGCGCAGTATAGCAAAGGGGAGGGAGGATGTAAAACTATAATACGTGATTGGCGAAACTTGACTTGTTTTTGAATCGTGTTACCATCACAATGTTTTCCACTTGCCCTCATCGTTTTTATGGGACCATCAGTTGAGAGTCAGGCATTGCATTTGCGTACAATTGCAGAAGGTATTCTTGCCACCGATCAGGTATTACTTCGTTTTATTGATCCAAAATCCCGTCCCATTGCCGGACTAAGAGTCTTCACGCAGGAAATGGGGAGTACGCAAGAATTTACTCCGATGGAAATTTTGCCGGATCACGTACGACCGGTCATTATTTTTGATCTGGATGAGACAGTGTGGGAGCATGTCCGGCATGTCGTGACTGCAGTCTCTGAAGCGACGGGGATTGCCGTATCATGGGATGAATTTTTAAACTATGGACATACGCGTAAAATTCCGGTCTGGAAGGACAATCATGGGGCGATGGAGATCCATGATCAGATTCAGCGTGGAGAACATCCGGACTTTTTTCCTTTTGTTAATCGCGCGTGGCCCAAGGCGATTGAGACGATTGAAGCAGTTTATTTCATGGGGCACGATTTTAGTTTCTTGACGGCGCGCAGTCCCAAATTATTTAATGCAACATTGCGGGTCATGGAATGGAATAATATTCCTCATGATCATCAGCATGCTCTGATTGATGCAAAATTTCACGATAGACCCAGCAATGGCGTGTTGTATTGTGCGCATTCAGTATTATCAGAGGTAAATCAATATAAATATGAAGTGGTCAAACAATGGCTCGAAAACTTACGGAACAATGGAAGAAAGGGCCCTGTCGTCGTGATTGATGATTTACTCAAACCCTATCAGCCGCTCGTAGAATGTGGGGACGTGGTGGGGATATCGCTTGCCGGTCCATTAAATCAAAATATGCCGCCGTACACACGCGAGCGGCGCGTATCCTCATGGGGTGAGATAGGGGATCTGCTCATGGAAATACACCGGAAAGCAGTCGCGGCAGACCCGTCTCCTTTTCGTCTGTTTGACTGTCGCCCGGTGATCGAGGATACACTGCTCGTCGTTTCTAAAGCCGAAGCCGGCAACGGAGAATTTACCCTTGAGGATATACGCCATTGGGGATTGGTATCCGCAAAGCGGTGGCACAATGACCAACCGGCAGTTCTCAAGGAGCTTGGTATTACTACGTCAGAAATTCAACAGGGTTATAACTAAAAGGGATAACAAGATCTGCATACTGCTTTAATGGATCGACGTAGAGCCGGTGATTCTTCTCAACGGTTATCGACCACGCCAAGGTGTCAATATCCGATCTTCCCTTTTGGACATCCCGGATCATGCGGCGCGCGACCCGTACTTCCGTGGGGATATCCAGAAAAATTTTCATAGATCCCATCTCACGAAGCGGCGAGCAAAGGGAAAAGATTCCCTCGACAATGAGAAATTTTTTATCCGTCGGCATACGGATGGTCTGTGTTCCAGCGCGTTCGCTTGTTTTCATATCATACTTAGGGATGACCGCGGATTTACCTTGTGCCAGCGTCTTTGCGGCTCTCGCGCAAGCGGCGATATCGATGGCCTGCGGTGCGTCAAAGTTATACGTACCGTCCTGTTCGGGCTTAAGATGAGACTTTCCAAAATAGAAGTGATCCATTTCCAGAACGAAGGCGGTCGTGAATAATTGGGCAAAAACGGATTTTCCTGAACAGGACCCACCGCAGATGAGGATGATAGGGATATTTTTTTTCATTCTTTTTCTATCGAAATTATACCACCCTTCAGATGTCGTGAGTGATGTTTGTTTGGGAGCGTCCAGATAAGGACGCCGGCCGCGCTCCAAAACATAACCTTCAGTGAGCAGATTTTTCCGTAATTTCTAATATTTTTTGGCGTGATATACCTCCAAAAGGATACGTCATGCCGCGCCAATAATATCCTGGAAAAGACTGGAGTAGTTCAGTGTATGCAGTTTGCATTTCTATTTGCAAACTGGCTGTAAACTCTTGAGCAGCCTTCTTTTGTACCAGAGGTGGAGTGATTTGAATTGGCGTCAACATTTTCGCTTCGACAGAAAAATCATCTTTTACAGCCATGACCAGCGGTAGAATACTTATAGTGACACCAGCTTCTTGGGAAACAGAAGCTGCAGCTGCAAAAACTCCACTGTGAAACGGTTTTAGGTGCTCAATTATCTGAGGTTGTTCTCCTTCAGGAAAAGTTACTACGACGGGTGTTCTGGGATGAGTTATTTCATTGTGAGCAAGAGTTTGGTGAAGGCCGTTTTTTAACATCTCAAATCCACCTATTCCTTTTTCAGTATATGGAACGATGATGGTACCGTCATTTTCTTGAACGATATGGAGTGGGGGTCGATATTTTGACCCGACTACGTGATATTGGAAATGTTTTTCAGGATAGATAGTCATCAGAATCTGATTAATAACTGCTCTCCTTGCAATACCGGCCGGGAGATTTTCCATATTTTGGAGTGTAGAAACGATTTCGTTATGACCATAATCATTTAATGCTTGCGTGAGTTGTTTGGCTGTTGGGCTGACTGTTTTTTCATAAGGAGGATGATTTGAGACAAGTAAAATTCTTTGTGTAGGTGACCCGTCCCCCTTAAACTAAGACAAGTTTCTAAGATAAAATAGAAACATTTA
>CAYHFH010000044.1:0-7837 GCA_964355865.1 uncultured Gammaproteobacteria bacterium | reverse complement strand
TTTTTCCCTTCGCTGCGGGAGGTCGTTCAGTACCATTATTGATTAGGCAAGACTAGCGTTTGTGTATTCGATCAGAGTGTGCTATACTCCTATCTACTGTTGGATTGAAGTAATCCATCTGCTTAACAAAGATAAGTTTCCTAGAAGTGTAAGAGAAAAAACGCCCCAAGATTTATTAATAACTTCTGCGTCTTTTCCTCATTTCCGTTAATTTTCCGGTTTTAAGCAGTTATATTTTTTCAATTGTTTCTATTGCTATGAGATTTGACCGACCGCAGTATGGGCGCAGAGGGTTTTCCGGAGGGAATCGTAACCGTCCGATTAAAACCGTACCCAAAGCCGCGTTACTGGCTAGCATTGCCCAAAGCAAGCTCACCCAAACTGCCACACCAGTTGATGTTGCGCTTCCTCCCACCGTGACCCACGCATTTATGGATTTTCCCCTGGACCGCCAGTTGCAGGATAATATCCGGGCAAAAGGTTACACGACACCCACACCCATCCAGGATCAGGTTATTCCCGCGATTCTTTTGGGCCGTGACGTCATCGGGACCGCCAAAACCGGCACCGGTAAGACTGCTGCATTTCTCATCCCGCTTATCCAAAAAGTGACCGTTGACCGTGCTCAGCGCGTGCTGGTCGTTGCCCCCACGCGGGAGTTAGCCTTCCAGATCCATAAAGAACTTCGTGAATTTGCCCGGGGACTATCGATGAGGAGCGCGCTCCTCATCGGCGGCACCGGTGAATGGCGGCAGAAGGAAGACGTGCGCCGCGATCCGCATTTCGTCATCGCGACTCCAGGGCGGCTCAAAGATTTTATCGAGATGCGGGTCATCCGACTTTCGGGATTCCGCAATGTGGTGCTTGATGAGGCGGATCGTATGGTCGATATTGGCTTTATCAACGATATCAAATATTTCATATCGCTTATCCCCAAAGAGCGCCAATCGTTATTTTTTTCGGCGACCATATCCGGTGGCGCTGGAGAGATTCTTACGGATTTCGTCCGCAATCCCGTGAAGGTGACGGTCAACGCGCACGACTCAAAAGCGACCATCATGCAGGATGTCATCGCCGTCCCCGGTAACACGACCAAGCTTGAGATGCTCCACGAAATGCTTAAGAAAAAAGAATTTGATAAAGTGCTCGTGTTTGGGCGGACCAAGCACGGGGTCCAAAGGCTCTCTGATGAACTTGAAAAGCGTGGGGTGAGGGCGGGTGCCATCCACGGCAATAAACGCCAAAACCAGCGGCAATATGTCCTCAACCAGTTTGCGCGAAGTGAAATCCAAATTTTGCTCGCAACAGATGTCGCCAGCCGTGGCTTGGATATCCCCAACGTTTCCCACGTCATCAATTGGGACCTTCCCGAGACTATGGACGACTATACCCACCGCATCGGACGCACTGGTCGCGCCAACAAACAGGGGATCGCCCTTACCTTCATCGACTGACCACTAGGCGCGTAGATAATTAGTTGGAAATAGTGTATAATGCACACATAATCCAACAATCCGGAATCAGTAATTATTCGACGAAAAATCAGCGGGACATAATCCTCGACACTGCTGATAATCTCACCCAGATAGGAGAGTGGGCGCGGGACTGCTTTCACAAAGAGCAGGAACGGATCGAGCTCTTTCTCACGCTCACCCGCAAGAATTTGAATTCCCTCCAGGGGTTTCCTCTTTCTAAAGAATTCGTCCGTGACTACAAAAAGTTTTGTTCAGGGTTTGAGAAACTCGAAGAAGAATATCGCATCGGCATCACCGACCGGTCCGAGTGGTCCAAAGGCATCCTCAAGTGGGCCTCGAGCCTCACCCAGAGCTCTCATTTGCTTTAATTCGATCGGATATTTATAATCTTCCTCATCATGGCGTTTGCTATCGCGTATCCCACATATACAGCAGGACCTTATGAAAGAGGTAGACAGGTCACGCTCTATGATCCAGAATATAGGAGAGTAGAAGCAATAGAAGATGGGGTAACAGTTTTTGATGGAAGAGGTAAGGTAATACAATCTCGTAAATCAGGAAGTAAACCGATTAGATTATCATCTGACATTTTTGTTCTTCGTCTTAACGAAGGTCAACCCTTGCCCGAGATTGATCATCTTCCTGAATTGGATTGATACGCAAAATATACGGTTAATAAATATGACTAGCCCAATTACAATATTTGAGGAAATTAAAAAGATAAATGAGTATCAATCAGAGTACTGGTCTGCCCGTCAGCTTGCGAAGATTTTAGAGTATGCTGATTATCGCAATTTTGAAACGGTTATTAAAAAAGCTAAGGAATCGTGTAAACAGAGCTCCCAGTCAATCCGCGATCATTTCGTTGACGTCACCGATATGATCGAAGTGGGTAAAACTGCATCACGGGAGGTAAATGATATTTATCTATCACGATATGCCTGTTATCTTGTTATGCAAAACGCAGATCCTTCAAAGGAGATTGTCGCTTTAGGTCAAACATATTTTGCTATCCAAACTCGCAGGCAGGAAGTCCAAGATCTGCGTATGGAGGATCAAAAACGTGTATTTTTACGGGAAGAAATGACGGCGCATAACAAACACCTTGCGGAAACAGCCAGTCAAGCGGGAGTGACCAATTATGGGCGATTTACCAATTATGGTTATATGGGGTTATATGGAGGGCTAAGCATGCAGCAGATTCATGCAAAGAAACGTTTGAAGCCGACACAAAAAATTCTCGATTATATGGGAAGCGAAGAATTGGCAGCAAATTTGTTTCGCGCCACACAAACTGATGCCAAAATTCGTCGTGATCAAGTTCAGGGTGAAGCAAG
Organism: uncultured Gammaproteobacteria bacterium; assembly: GCA_964355865.1. GTDB lineage: Bacteria > Patescibacteriota > Microgenomatia > UBA10105 > UBA927 > CAZLDC01. Next base: position 5,025 of record CAYHFH010000044.1, on the reverse strand, counting down.
GGCTAATCAGACACATTTTGAAGTTGGACGTAAAGTCCGTCAAACCATTAAAGAGCTTGGCGGCACTATGCCAGAGCGCTTACCGACGGGAGATGATATTACAAAAGCAAAAAGGAGAATGTCATCACAAAAATTAACGAAACAATTAAGTGGCGGTGATGAAAGCGATTCATCGTAGTGTAAATCAATAACCTTCTAGGTTAATTATCTAGCCTCACCCAAAGCTCTCATTTGCTCTAAGTACGCTATAAAGTGGGACTAATTATTGTTTATGGATGATGGGAGTTTTAGAGATATTAATATACGAAATCTTTGATGTTCCTCCGTCGTCAATAAATTCGATATTGAATCCATTAATTTTTTTTCCTTCCGTAGTTTCGCATTTCGCTTGTACTACCATATAGGTATCAGGTAAGTCACTGATGGAGGTGGAAAACGGCTCACTATATTCCGTCAAAAAACAGGGAGTAACTGGTATATTGTTTGCCGATTGATAACTATCCATCAATTTTTGGAAATTATCGAGCGTCGATATTTTTTGAAATGATGGTGAAGTTTTTTTATAGGCAGCTTCTATGTGGCCTTTTCGTATTGTATCAAAAAAGTCATTGATTATTTCTTCGTATTTGGCAAATTGAGGATCTTTAGATGGAACTTTTTCTGGTCCCGGAGAGGTAACTATCCGAAAACTCAAAAATACTATTACAATTGAACACAAAATGCTTGTTGCCGCAGAAATACTGATGGTTTGGAGTATTGGCTGTATTCCTTTGTAAGACACAAGAGGTATGGTAGAGGGAATAGAAAGAAGTGTCAATGCAATGAACCCCATTAACCTTCCAGGTTAAACAGCTTTGAACCTGTTCTTATTTGAGTACAGGTGTTGGGACGAAATTAGAATTTATTTTAGCATCTGTTCATAAGAGGCTCTATTCATTGCGAGTACATGTAAAACATTTAATGTTTGATTGTATGAAATTGTAAAATTGTCTGAAAATGCTATACTAAATTTGATAAGAGGAATATGAAATTATCCACAGTTATTGTTTTGATTATTGGATTATCTGTTGCGGTTGGTTTTATCTATTTGTTGTTCCGATTTTTTCCAATTGGTGTTGCTATAGCTATTATTGGAGGCATTGGATCAACTTATACTCAACAAAAGGGTAAAACAATGCGAATTGCAGGATCAATAATGGCTTGGGTTTATTTTTTAGCCATAATATATAGTTTTATTTTTCATGGATTGATATGGGGATTTTTAGCGTTAATTTTAGGATATGTAGGACGGAGTTTTGCGAAATCGAAATAAAATTTAATAGGTGTTGGGACGAAATTAGAATATATTTAGGTTTATAGATATCGAATTTTTTGAATTGCAAAATTTTGTAAAATAGTGGTATGATTATTTTATCGAGTTATGTTTGTTTTTAGTGATATGGACGATCAGATTCTTACAAACGATATAGTAAGCGATCTAATTACTTGTTCAAAGGCAATTATTTCTGCACCTTCCCCCAAAAATAAAGCTAACTTTCAGCATAAAGAAACTAATATTAACCTATCGTCTACTGATAGTAAATTTAGATTTACTGTTTTCATTCGTGAAAATATTAATTGGTAGAACTATTTTCTGTTGGTTTGATGTATTGGCCTAATGGTGGTCAAGGCGTAATTATAACAAGATATAATGGTAATCATGGACAGCATATGAATAGACTTACAAAAGAAGTATTTCAGGAAGGTTGTCACATACATAAATATAAACAAGAAGCCGCAGAACAAGGTATAAAAAGTGAAAACGATGCGATTGTTACTGAGAAATTTATAACATTAAACCAAGCTTTACGATTATTTTTCACTGATATGCATGTCACAAACTATGGTGATTTTTACCCGGTTCTGTTACAAGAAGAACTAATCTGATTATTATGGAAGATTTATTAAAATTAATTGACAGACAAGTGCAGGAGGGTTTTCATCATGCTCTTCAAATTAAATTAGTTAGACCAGGTATCGTAAGAATTGGCATTCCATATTATTATCCAGATGGTGATCAAATTGAAGTATTTATACAACCTCATAATTCAGATCACCTATTAATCGTTGACATGGGTATGACCTTAATGAGATTAAGTTATGAATTTAGCATAGATACTACAAATAAGCGTAAAATTCTTCATGAAGTATTAGCTAACCATGGTGCTGAAGAAATCGATGGCAATATTAAACTATTAACTCCAATTAATCAGCTATTTCCTTATCTAATGGAATATGTACAAATTATTACGCGTGTATCTGACATAAGTTATTTAAAAAGAGAAACAGTAAAATCGTTATTTTATGAGTATTTTAATGAATTTGTTACTGAGCGTTTTAAGGGCGAAGGTTTAATCAAGGATTTTTATCCAGATTTTGATCAAAAAAAACAATACCCAACTCCGTATGCGCTGGTTAAACCTTTAATACCTAAAACTGTCGGTTTTTACCCAATAGCATCAGACGATAGATGTAATGAAACAACAATTACAATTCAATATTATGAACTACACAAATTTCATCCTCATACTATTGCTGTGTTTGAAAACCAAGTTGATATGTCTAGAAAACCATTAGCCAGATTAACGGATAGTGTTGAAAAACAATTTTCGGCTTTATCTGGTAATGAAGATAAAATTATTGAATACGCACATAGATATATTAGCCAATAATTTTCTATATTTGCTATAGTATCGTTTGGTCACAGGGTTAAATAATATGCAGGTGCGTAGTATATCTAGATTAGCATAGCTTGCTATCTATAAGTTTAGCGGAAGATAGTACCCCGTGCCAGATTGCCGTGAATACACGGCACTCACCAGCGCTAATGCTCACCGCGTTATCGCAAAGCGCTGGACGGCGAACCAGTAAATCGGTTCCTATTCGAAACGAATATTCATAAAAAAATCCAACTATATGCTGGATTTTTTTATATGTACCCCGTGCCGGATTGTCGCGAGTACGCGACACTCACCAGCAGTACGACTCACTACGTATCGTCTACTGCTGGATTGCGAACCTCCGGTTCAAATCTGACATGAGATATATAAAAATACCTGGCACTTCTGCCAGGTATTTTTATGAGTACCCCGTGCCGGATTCGAACCGGCGGTTAATGGGCTGAAAACCCACTGTCCTAGGCCGCTAGACGAACGGGGCGTAATTACTAAGTAATTGTATCAAAAAATAGTGAGATTAGGAAATAAATTTGCGTGGTCACGCTGGCAACACGGTACTATAGGATTCATCCGCATTAACCTTTTCTGCTTCCTCTTTTGTGTATGGCGCAAAAAAGACAATGATCACGCCATCCGGATCCCGGACGACAAATTCGAGTTTACCCCAATGATAATGCCGAACTCCCACAATAGGCTCAATTCCTACTTTTTTGCATACCGCCAACATGTCAGATATCGAGTCCACGCCGATAAATAGGGAGATTTTTGAGGAGGCTACGGTTTCCTGAAACACTTCCGGCTTTACGCCGCGATGCCCATCAGCAATTTCCAGTATCGTTCCGCCGTGCTGGAAGTCTGCACCATTGTACCGCTCTTTTACTTTTTGATCCGGGCCAAACGAGGCTACTTTCTTAAATCCCAATGATTCGTAGAACAAGAGCGACCGCTGAAAGTCTTTGACTTTGATATGAATATTGATTGATGAAATTGCCATAGGTTCCAAGGAGGTCGTCTGTGTCATTGTATCATCTGGTTTAGAGTTATCAATCTATATTGATTTTGACTACTTGATTCTCTTGAATTCACGATGATACCATAGATAGTAGGATTGACAATAATACACAAATAGATTACTATTACGCTCCAAATAATATGAGTATATCATCTCACATAACATCAAGCCCGGACATAATGAGCGGCACTAAGGTCGTAAAAGGAACAAGGATTCCCGTCAAAAGAATCATTCATTTATGTGGTGACGGATACACCGTTGAGGCCATTCATTTGGAATATCCACAATTAAGCGTCGACGTGATTAGAGACGTAATTGGGGAAGTTGTAGAAAATTTTGATCGCCCCATGGCATGAAATGCAAGCTGCTTCTCGATGAGAACATCTCCTCAAGGAAGGTGCTGGTACGATTAAATAGTCGATTCAACCTCCGTCACATTAGAGAGGATTACAGAAAATCGGGAATTCTAGACAAGGAAGTTTTTGAAATTGCGGAAAAAGAAGGAAGAATTATCGTTACCTTTAATGAAAAGGATTTCTCTGCCAATCACCGTAGGAAATCCGGATTGATTGCTTTGTCAACAAGCCTAACCACAGACGAAGTTGACTCGAAAATAACCTCCCTATTGACCAGCAGGAAACGCTGTCATCTCATTGGTAAATATGTTCGTATCAACAAAACAAAGACGATTATTCTATAAAGCTATAGTAGCTAGGGTTTCGGGTTGTAACTCGTTGTCCTAGGCCACTAGACGAACGGGGCGTAGAGGAATTATATCAAATACCAAGGAGATGTGTATTGCCCCCTGACATTTTTATTCAATATATGCTATAGTACGGGTACTGAAAGGAGACAAAAACTATGCAAGGTACAGTTAAAACTAAAACAGATAGAGGATTTGGTTTTATTAGCCGAGATGGCGAAGTAAAAGACCTTTTCTTTCATTCTAAGGATTTGGTTGGTGTTACCTATGACGAGCTTCAAGTTGGAGACGTCGTAACATTTACCGTTGAAGATGGTCCTAAAGGCCAAAGTGCGAAGAATGTAAAGAAAGTATAACTTTTTTTGATTCAAAAACGCATAAAAAGTCCCACAAGGTGTGGGACTTTTTTTATCGTAGTTATAGATTCTAATGTAGAAAAAAATGATATTGTTATGCAAAATGTGACCACCGCGTATCCAGTCTCAAATCATTTGATATTGGCGCATTCCATAAGCGTAATGCTAGGAGAGCAAGCAGGACAGAATCTTCATCTGGTGCGTAGTGTCCGCTTTCATTATCAATCGCAACTATAA
>CAYHFH010000043.1:0-8084 GCA_964355865.1 uncultured Gammaproteobacteria bacterium | reverse complement strand
TCTTCTTTTATTTTTTGGATGTGCTCAGCGATTTTATGGGTGTCATGAAGCGCTCCCTCGTCATACCGGAGCATCTGCTGGTATGCTTTCAACTTCTCGTCAAGCCCACTCCCCGTAAGCGCATCTCTCCCATCAGGGTCATAGAGCCGGTCAACGGCTGACCATTGAGAAAGGACGTCTCCCTGTAGACGGAGGTCGGCAAGCGACGCGTGTTCGGCAGTAATCCTGCGAAGATACTTGTGCGCTTCGCGGGCTGTATCACCGGAACCGGACTCGTCCATGATGCGCAAAAGTTTCTCCCCTACGCGGCGCATGGCAGTGGGGTCGGCGAGTACTTCTTCCGGCGCATCAATGAGCTCCTGGACGACACTTAATACCCGGGCATCACGCGGACGGTCACCCTCTTTGACAAACTTCTTGGCGGTTTCAGAGGTCCCTTTGGACAATTTCTCGGTAAACTCCTTAATTTTCTCCGCAGCTGCTTCAACAAAACTCTTTCTTTCGGGCCTCACCGGCAACTCCGTCATCTCCTGAGTCACGGGTGGCATGGCGCCCTCCGGTCCCCCGCCCCCCAAGGCGCGGGCTACGGACTCTGCGACTCGTTTCAATGTTTCTTCTCCAGCCATAAGAATAACCTTATTGTACCGCTATGGTTATTAATAAACAAATAAGAGAATAATGGAATAATGAAATAATAGAATGGAAAACAAGAACTATTATTTCGATTTTTTTGTGCTAAAAATGATTGCCGTCACTATCCGAATAATTTCATCACCCTCTGATAACAACTCTTTAGCTTCGCCGGAAAACGAAGGGTTACAATCTCCAAGAAGACGGATCCAAAATAACGACTCGTTCCCTTCCTTTCGAACCGTTGTATAACAATGCATAAAATCGGCTTTTGTAAATGTTCCGTTGGCCTCCTGATCATTTGCCCCTATCGATGTCACTGATCGGATGAGTTGGCCAACAATCTGTATATTTGTGTATGATTTGGGTATCTTACTTATAAAATGCAATGTTCTCAGTATAAATTGATAGATTCGTTCATGAATATCGTGTTTTGTTGTGATCATTTGTAATTCTCTTATTTTATTATTTCGTTATTCGCTTATTTCATTATTCATTTATTCGCTTATTCGTTTTCCATACCGCTCTCGGCTCGACCGGACGACTTTGTCACGGTTTTGGTTACGCGAGCGCGGCAAGGGCAAGGTGAGCGCCGAAAACGGAAGGCTCGTCTGGTTGTCGATAGAAAGCTTGAGAAGTATTTGATAATTGCCCAGAGAAACGAGCTCTGCCTCTGTATACTTTTCCCCAAACTCACGGCTAAGCGCACGCGCATCCGTCGCCCCCACGCCAAAGGCAACGATTGACCCGGCGTTACCGAAGATGGCTTTTTGCACTTCTTCGTCGATTTGGCCAATATACTGATTAGCAAGCGTGAGGCACAATCGATATTTGCGGGCTTCGGAAAGAATCTTGATAAAAGAATTCGTCGCAAAATTTTGAAATTCATCGACGTAGAGATAAAAATCTTTTCGGTCGGCTTCCTGTTGATATACGCGGTTCATGGCGGCCAATTGAATCTTGGTAATAATCATGGCCCCCAAAAGCGCGCTGTTGTCCTCACCCAGCTTGCCCTGAGAAAGATTGACCAATACGATTTTTCCCTCATTCATCATGGACTCGAGATCGACCGTCGACTTGGCGTGTCCCACGATGTTTCGTATGGTTTGGGACGAAAGAAACTGACCGACCTTGTTAAGAATGGGCGATATCGCTTCGCTCCTGAGTTGAGGAGTCATCCGGTTGAACTCATTCGTCCAATAATTTTTCAGGACCTGATCGGGCAAACTTTCAATCACTTTCGCGCGGTACTTCTCGTTGGTCAAAAGCTCCGGCACACCAAGAAGCGTCGAACCGGGTACATAAAGAAGGGTCAAAATGGTGTTACGCAAAATATACTCAAGCCGGGGACCCCAACTATAGCTATAAAGCTTATAAAAGATAGAGACAATGCCCGAGGCGACAAGCTCCCGGAATGCTTCTTTTTTAACTTCCAAAGGATTAAGGTGAAAAGGGTGCTGCCCGTCCGAGGGGTCCAGATACGCGACGTCATTAATTCTGTGCGACGGAATATAATCGAGCAGGATGTCGATAAGGTCCCCGTGCGGGTCTACGACAGCTACTCCCTCATTGTTTTTCATGTCGCTCACGACCATGTTGGCAATCATCGTCGACTTTCCCGTTCCGGTTTTTCCTACGACATAGAGGTGTTTTCTGCGGTCTTCTTTTTTGATACCAAAGGTGGCTGGTTTATTACGAAACTCCGTGCGGGCAAAAAAGTTAATACGTGTCCGTTCCTCTTCACTATCTGTGGAGGTGGGAAGGTTGTCCGGCGCCTCACTCGTAATTTTCTCCCCCCACGCGATATTTTTGATCATGGCGAGGGTCGCTCCAGGCGGATGCCAGAGGCTGGCAAGTTCGGCGGCGCCAAAAATCTGGTTGCTTGGTGATCCTTGAGCACCACGGGATGCAAACGCACTTTCAGTGTTTTTCTTTTGCCAAAACCGGGGCTTTACCGCGCATAAACTATTACCCTCCCCAAGAGCAAAAACTCCGTATGACCCGGCCAAATTATTGATAAGCGACTCGGCCTGGCGCTCGTCCCCGGCAACGGCGACCGCACGAAAAGCGACCATAAACCCTGTCTGGTTCACTTTTGACTCAATGATGCGCGCATGCGGGTGCGTTTTGGTGCGACCAACAGTCGACGAGGGGTCAGGAATACCTGCGGCAACAACGTGGGCTGCGTGTTGTTGCCAGCCCTGTCCTGCCGGAGCAATCCGAAGTTGTAATGAAACTGCCTCTCCCTTGGGAAGCTTGGCCAGTTGTCCTAAAATGCCGGCAAGCATGTCTAGATCCCGCACGTCTTTATGGGTTTTGAGCGGATAATAATATGCGTTGGTGAACGTCAGGTGGGCGGCCGCATGAGGGAGCGACAAAAAGTGCGGCGCGTAGTCAGGAACGGGCGTCAATGTAATCTTGGGATAATGGGCAGTCAATTGACTTTCCAAAAACGTCGCCACGCGCCTTGGGGAAACGATAAAAAAATGTATAGTGCTGTTGACCGATACTAACTCAAAGCTCGCCCACCGGGGTCCTTCGTGATTCCCACCAAAAAGTGACGCAAAAAAACCGTGATTGCCACCGCCGGTTCCCAGCGCGGCAAACACCTGCTCCATGGCTTCCGGTGTTTCTTCGCTGTCTCTGTTGTTTTTAAGTTCAAGAATGGATATGGCTTCAGAATCCATGAAGTAATAATAACAGAGCGAAGTTAATTACATAAGGCCACCCCTTGCAGGCTGCAAGGGGTGGCCTTGAATAACGCGTGTTGTGAAATGTTTAAAACGTCACTTTTCACAGTCCTGATGCGCTTTGTGCTATTGAACACCATCGTTTTTCTCTCTACAATGAAGCTATATGCCAGGTAGTAGAATTTCGACACGCTTCAGTCGTTGCGGGGTTCGGGGCTACTTGGATCAATAACACACATTTATTACAAAGAAAGGGTTCGTCCGTCAGCGCAAGCTTGCAACGGTCGAAATTTCACTACCTGGTATGGAACAACACCCTGTTCCCCAAAACGTCACCACGTTTCAGTTTCGCCTGATTGGCGACATGACGATCAAACAGTTCGGGTATTTGGCCGGCGGTATTATTGTTGGGTATATCTGTTACAAACTTCCCTTACCGTTTTTCTTTACGTGGCCGCTGGCCCTGGCGTCCGGACTCTTAGGATTTGGTCTCGCGTTTGTTCCGGTAGAAGAGCGCCCGATGGACATATGGATCGCGTCTTTTTTCCGGAACACCTACAGCCCAACCCAATGGGTTTGGTCTCACGAAACGAATTCCGAAAAAACTACAACCCCACAACCTCCCGCGCCCCATGTGCTCATTCGACGCGCCACGCCACTTGAACAATTCACGGGTATTTTTTTAACCTGGTTGCGCCCGGTCGTAACCACGACCCGGGACGGCGTCAAGCAGGTCAAGTTGCCCGCCGTCCCTGCCCCCGCCTCACCCCCGCGACCTCCGACCCCCTCGGTTGCGGTTACCATGGCTCCTTCGGTGCGCGCGTCCACCCCGCACCACGAAGGCTTAAGTCTTTTTATGTGGATTGCTTCCCTTTTCCATAATCAGCCCAAGCCAGCGCCGTCGCTGTCACCGGGATTTTCATTTGCGGATGCGCTTGCTTCTAAACACAGTCAACCAGCGCCAATCCTTCAAAAAGTTCCTGTTCTGGTACAACCAAAAAGCGCTCCAGCCCCTTACGCCGCGGCAACACCTGCTGTCCCCACCCAGACGCCACAACCGTCCGATGGACACCGACACATTGCATCACTTCAGGGACAACTCACAGACATGATGCGCGACCGCGAGAGACTCGAAAAAGAGCTTGTTGCAATGCGTCAAAAAATGGATCACCAGGCCAACTCCGTGCCCGCCCAACCCCTGCGCCAGGCGGCAACAGTGCCGGCCGGCCGGCAAGCCGGCCCAACAGTCCGCGTGATCGCGCCTGGAGCCGCGATAAGCGCAGGGCTTCCCCGGCTTACCACGTTTCCCAACGTCGTCACCGGCATCGTCAAAGACCAGTATGGCAATCTTCTGGCGGGCATGCTCATCACTGTCCGGGATCACGACGATGTGCCGCTTCGCGCGCTGAAAACGAACCGCCTGGGGCAGTTTGCCGCCTCTACCCCTCTCCCAAACAACACGTATATTGTTGAAATTGAAGATCCAAAGGGCGGATTTATTTTTGACAAAGCACAAATTCAACTCACCGGCGGCCTCATTCCTCCGCTTGAAGTTACCGCAAAAAGCCAACGACAAGTAGAACGGGATAAATTGGCAAAAGAGATATTTGGAACAAATCAAATTTAACAAGCCATATGCAACCCATCATCCCTATCCGGTCATCAACACAAGCGTTTACGGAAATCGTGGACATCAACCACGATATCGCGCTTTTCGTAGACGGGTCGTGCGCGCTTGTTATCTCAACCACGGCCGTCAACTTCGGTCTTCTGTCAGAAAAAGAACAGGAGGCCATCATGTATGCATATGCTGGTCTTCTCAATTCATTGTCGTTTCCTATCCAGGTGCTTATCCGGTCACAACACAAGGATATTTCCTCCTATCTCAAGCTTCTGGAGATCCAGGAGGCAAAACAAAAAAACCCGCGGCTAGCCAAATCCATCAACGACTACCGCGCGTTTGTGGCGGCAACCGTCAAAGAAAAGGACGTGTTGGATAAAAAATTTTATATCTCCATACCGTTCTCAAGTTTAGAATTGGGCTCGTCAACCAAAGTGCTGTTTGGAAGCAAAAGCCGCGGACTCCCATATGAGAAAGAATATATTTATGAAAAAGCATTAACCGTGCTTACACCAAAAAGGGATCATGTTCTGCGACTTTTGGCGCGCATTGGACTGCGCGGAAAACAGTTGACCAGTGATCAGCTCACGCGGTTGTTTTTTTCCGTTTACAATCCCGGTATACCGCAGCCGGAACAGATCAATCCGACCAATCTGACCAATTTAACCAATCCGACCAATAAATGATAAAGGCTATGAACATAAAAAAAATAATAAAACAATTTATTAATCCCATGCCGGAGGATGTGGCGGTCAAACACGATCCCAACTCCCCTCTTGAGGCGCGCGACATGATCGCCCCTCCCACGATCGAAGTGGACTTTGGTCACATCAAGGTCGGCGATCAATTCCACCGGACACTTTTTGTGGTGGGCTATCCCCGGTTTGTCAGCGCTAATTGGCTTGAACCACTCATTTCTTTTAACCACACGCTTGATGTGTCCATGTATATCTACCCGACAAAATCTGAAGAAATTCTCGAGAATCTTAAACGGAAGGTCGGAGAAATGGAAGCCACCATACAGTCTGACATGAAACGCGGCCGCGTCATTGAACCCTCTGTCCAGGTGTCCCTGGAAGACGCGCTTGCCCTCCAGCAAGAACTTGCCAAGGGGGCGGAGCGCTTTTTCCAATTTGGGCTCTATATCACCATCCCCGCCAAAACCTTGGAGGAGCTCGATAAAATCACCAAACAGGTCGAGGCAACGCTTGGCTCGCTCCTCATCATTACCAAAAAGGCAGTGCTTGCCATGGACGAAGGCTTCCGGACCACCCTCCCGATGGGTCAGGACCGGATCATGGTAACCCGCAACATGGACACGACCACTTTGGCCACAACATTCCCTTTCACCACATCTGAACTTTCTGCAAACGAGGGCGTTCTCTATGGCATGAACGAACACAACGGAAGTCTCATCATTTTTGACCGCTTCACATTGGAGAACGCGAATATGGTGGTGTTTGGGAAGTCCGGCGGGGGAAAAAGTTATTTCGTCAAACTCGAAGCCATGCGAAGCCTTATGTTTGATACGGAAGTCATCATCATTGATCCGGAAAACGAGTACCAGGCGCTCACCCACGCGTTGGGCGGCGAGTATATCCGTTTCCATTTTGGTACGGAAACGAAAATTAATCCGTTTGACCTCGCGCTTCTGCGGACGGCAAGCGGGGAAAGCGAACTCAACCAAAAAATTCTTTCCCTCCATGGATTTTTCCGGGTGGTCATGGGCAAACTCACACCCGCGGAGGACGCGATTCTTGACCGCGCGCTGATCCTCGCCTACAAACAACGCGGCATCACGCCGGATCCTTCCACACAAGACCGGGAGCCACCACTTATGGAAGATTTATATAAATCACTCATCGGCATGGAAGAGCCCGCAGCGCGCGGCCTCGCGGATCGGATAGAAAAATTTGTCAAAGGAAGTCTCGTGGGTATTTTTGATCAACAAACCAATGTCGAAATCAGAAACCCGCTTACTGTTTTTTCGATACGGGACCTTGAAGAGGAGCTGCGGCCCATCGCTATGTACCTTATCCTTGATTTCATCTGGACCAAAGTACGGCGCGACCTTAAACGCCGGCTTCTCATCGTGGACGAGGCGTGGTACATGATGAAGTTTCCGGATTCAGCGTATTTTATGAATTCTATCGCCAAGCGCGCGCGAAAATATTATCTTGGGGTAACAACCATCTCTCAGGATGTCGAGGATTTTCTCGCGACTGATCTCGGGCGGGCCATCATCCAAAATAGCAGCCTACAGGTGCTCCTTAAACAATCAACGGCTGCCATAGACCGCATCGCAGAAGCGTTTTTTCTTTCTGAAGGCGAAAAACATCTCCTCCTTTCGGCGGACATTGGCGAGGGGCTCTTCTTTGCCGGGCCCGCCCACGCGGCCATGCGCATCATCGCAAGCCCCACGGAACACGAAATGGTCACCACAAAACCCCAAGACCTGATTGCCCAGTCGCAAAAGTTGGACCCTTCGGCCCCGCACGCGTCCCCACCGGCCGCGCCGGGCGAACGAATGCTTCCGGAATCCAACCGTCCGCTTTTTACCGTTGAAACCGTGACCGGTAACGGCTCATAAATATCATGGCAGAGCAAACCGACGAAAAACAAACAATCAAAGAATTCATAGACAATCTTCTTGACGACCTGGGCGCGGGAAGAATAACGCCCGAGGCGGCCGTGGTTGCGGCCGGGCAATATGAAGGGTTGCGCAGGGTTCTCTCCCAAAACGTAGAGAGTCTTGCGTTGTCCTCGGGCCGCGACGGGCAGCTGTCTGTGGGGTCCGTTACCCAGGCTCTGCGGGCGGCCTCGGCAGGCATTGATGCAGCGCCTCCGCAATTTAAGGCAGAAAAACCAGACGCTTCGCTCTCTCCGAAGGAAGTGCTTGAGCGGGCGGGGGCTCTCAGATCATCTGAAAAAATAGTTGCCGGGGCCATAACACGACAACAAAAAAATGTCGCGGGATTACGCAAAACATTCATCGAGCGGCTCGTGGCCAACTGGACCCTGCGGTCGCGCCTAGAGATGGATGGGGGCACGGTGGACAAAAACACAATCGCCAAAAGACTTGAGGGGCGTTCTGACGAGGATCTCTCCGGGCCCGACGCCGCGCGCGCCATTGAGGCCGCCCT
>CAYHFH010000042.1:0-8192 GCA_964355865.1 uncultured Gammaproteobacteria bacterium | reverse complement strand
TTCCCTTCGCTGCGGGAGGTCGTTCAGTACCATTATTGATTAGGCAAGACTGCGGCTTGACAAATGAAATTGTAATCGATAAGCTGATTATGCCCGTGTGGTGATGGAGAATATTTTCCTCCACAAAATCATTAACAATGAGGTATTCTGCACCAATTTTTTGGCGCAGGAGACAGGACTAAAGTTCTTCATTCGCCTTGGCGACTGAGACGGTCCTTCCGATTAATTAAGATCGGGGAAAATACCTTCATCCTAGCGGGCGGAATTATTTATTTACTTCCAGTTATCTACCTCGAGGGTTGTTGATCTCCGTCGTCTTTGGTACAATTTCAATACGATGAAGTGCTGGCGTAGCTGGAGTTCCGCCAAAGGCGGATAAAGTCCGAACTACAGTTTTGCCCCAGTAAAATCTAGCTCAATTTGATAAAATTGAGCGTAGATTTACGGGGTCCCGCAAAATCGGCTTGCCGAGATAGCTCAGTGGTAGAGCAACTGTTTTGTAAACAGTAGGTCCGGGGTTCGACCCCCCGTCTCGGCTCAAAAGGCAAGCACGATTTGTGCTGGGATAAACAGTAGGTCGGGAGTCCGATCCTCCCCGCCAGCTCAAGATAATTTCCGGAAAAATGGGGTATCACCCAAAAACTTCTTCAGTTCCCGAACGCAATCCTCTTTCAACGCATACGTCACATGCCTGCCGGTTTTCACCCGTTTGAGCCATCCTGATTTGACCATAATCTGCAGATGATGGATAAGGAGTGGCTCTTTGAGATCGAGCATATAGGATAATTCACGTGTCTCTCTGGGATCATGGCTTAAGAGATAGAGAATCGCCAAGCGGTACCGGTGCGCGACACCATGGACCATGGTACTTAATCTGGTTGTTTTATCGATGAGACGTTTGCGGATGAGCATAGGTATCTACTAGTATACAAAATATTATATTGTTTCGTTGTGTGAAACACCAAAATTGGATATAATGAACGTCACGGGCTGAGGTGGCGGAGCGGACAATCGTAGCAGACTGTAAATCTGCCGGCCGAAAGGCCTACCCAGGTTCGAATCCTGGCCTCAGCACTAGGCAAAAAATATTTTACTGGAAAAGATTGCCCTATAAAAAATTGACGTAACCGTTCACGAGTTGGCAATGTCATCCCCGCGTAGGCGGGGATCCAGCCTTAAATTATGTATGGATTCCCGTTTTCACGGGAATGACACCAAGGCTGCTTTGCTAAACCCTGAACAGTTACAAATTGACCCCTTGCAATAGAAAAAACAGATGGGTATAGTAGTGAATATGGAAGAACAACAAACACAAGAAGCCCAGGGATCAGGATCCATGATGTACTATGTGATTGGTGCAATTGTTCTTGCTGCCATTGCAGGTGGTGTTTATTTTCTTCGACCTCAGACCGCAAATACTCCGGTTCAGACAGGAAATGAAGTAGTGACTCCAGTTGTTGAAGTATCCCCGACTCCCGGACCGATCGTTGGACTGGCGTGTGAACGTCAATGGTATAATCCCGTTGTCGGATTTCCAAAGTATTTTATCGGTGTAGAAGGAGCCGATTTTATGACCACCAAAAAAGTCATGTGTAATTTTAGTGTGAGTGTCGCGGGTAAAGTCGTCGCGACGACGAGCGCACAGAGTTCGCTGACTGCTGATACGGCTCGCGGTGGTGGAATATTCCGCTGTGATTCTCCTTCACTGGAACTTGAGGCAAACGTGCCAACGGTTGTGGATGTCTTACTCAAAAACGATACGAATCAAACAGCCTCCTGTACACAAACCTTCGTATTACCTCAGCCATAAGCTCGTGAGCTCGCATTCAATTATTTATCCATGATACAATTGTCTTTATGGCGCCCGAATGGCTCAGTGGTAGAGCGAGTTCTTGGCTCGCCCGCCATAGCGCCCAGATAGTTCAGCGGCAGAACGCTTTCTTGGTAAGAAAGAGGTCGAGGGTTCAATTCCCTCTCTGGGCTCAAAATAGGCGCGACGAGCGCGGTAAGGACGAGATCATGGTTTCTGGCGAAGCCAGATCACGCTCCGCGTGACGATTCTCCCTCCGGGCTCAAACAATTCTTACGCAATTCTTACGTTCCCCTCTTGACACACCAGCGATAATACCGTTATCTAGATATATGCCAGGTAGTGAATTTTCGCTCATATGCAAGCATATGGTTACACGATGTATGTGGAAATATATATGTATGATTAGTAGAAAGGAGATGGGTTTTCTTATTTCGTAAGAAATAGCGAAAATCTACTACCTGGTATGCTCAAAAATATCAACCCTCATGAAAAAGATTTTTTTGGACAGGAACTTGTCCTCAATCTCTATGATTGTAATCTCGAGAAAATATCTTCGGGAGAGTATATTAAAAAATTTATAGTCGAACTTTGCGACAACGTTATACACATGAAGCGCTACGGCGAGCCACTTATCCCCCATTTCGGTCATGAGAATCCTATTACGGCCGGGTACTCTATGGTTCAGCTTATCGAAACGAGTTCCGTGACGGGACACTTTTCGGAATTTAAAAAAAGTTGCTATATCAATATATTTTCCTGTGTCTGGTATGACATGGAAAAAACCGCGCAGTTTTGCCAGGATTTTTTTGAAGCAAAGCGTATTGATTCCACCTTCTTAAAACGGCCATAAGGATTCGCGCAGCATACTATACCTATGAATTTTCTCTCATACGTAACCGGCATCGTCCTTGCGGCTGAGGGATTTCTGATTCCCATTGCAGGAACAATTTCCAAACCTGCCGTTTCTTTTGGTCAGTTGGTCAATGCTTTACCCTTATCCGACGATCAGGGTGAGGCGGTGGGGACGGGTACATTTTCTGCGTCTATCATTGCAGGCGTATCGTCTGCTACTCCCGTACATAAAACGAAGAAGTCCGAGGTGACCATCGCATTTTTAGGTGATTCTATGACCGATACGTTGGGCGCTGACCTGCGACTCGTAGATGACGAATTGAAGCGTATCTATCCGGAAACGGTATTCACGCTTCATAATTATGGTGTCGGAGGAGAAAATATTGTTTCGGGATTGGAACGGATAACGCGAAGCACTACTTACCTTGGGATTGCACGCCCGTCAATTGTTTCTTTACGTCCGGATGTCGTCATCGTTGAGTCTTTTGCGTATAACCCGTTCCCGTTTGAGACGGGAGCCCTGGATCAGCATTGGTTAAGTCTTGCGTACATCGTAGACACCCTGAAAGCTAATCTCCCGGAGACAAAGATTGTAATTGCCGCAACGATTGCGCCGAATAAAGATGTTTTTGGCGATAATGCGCCCGGGTTAGCGTTTAATCCTGAAGATAAACAACGGCGTACCGCTACCATTAAAAATTATCTTGAAAATACTATCCGATTTGCTCAAAGCCAACAGTTGCCCATAGCAGACGCGTATCATCCGAGTCTGGATACTCACGGAGAAGGAAAACTGTTGTACATTAACCCGGGGGATCACATTCACTATTCAGACGCAGGACGGCAATTTTTTGCTCGCATCGTGTCCGAATCCATCGTCGCCAATAAGCTTCTTGAGCAATGAGACCATAGTAGGGTATAATACGAGTCTATGCCAGGTAGTGAATTTTTGCTCGTATCCACGCATACGATTAAAATACCAACCTGGATATGTATTTGCATAATTAATAGAAAGGAGAGAGGTTCTCTTATTTCGTAAGAAATAGCGAAAATCTACTACCTGGTATGGCAAAAAAAGAACAACGTATCATTGCGGGACTCACTTGTATCGTGTGTAAGGGACAAAACTACATGACCCAGCGGAGCAAGCTCAATACGCCGGAAAAGCTCAAGCTCCGTAAATATTGTCCAAAGTGCCGGAAGCACACGGAACACAAAGAATCCGGGAAATTGGACTAAGTAGCATGCATCGAAATACATATTTTTTGGTAATCCTATTAGCTGTTATCGCAGCCTTATTGATCGGAATTAACGTTGGTCGGCAATTTGGATCTTCAGAGAAATTACTCACTACTGTATCGCCCACACCCACCCCTGATTCGTCGTCAACAACGAAGGCTGACTCAACAACTTCATATCGAAATACTTTCTGTAAAGTGGCATTTGATTACCCGTTTCCCCTCACCGTACTGGAAAACGCCTCGGGTAGTGCTGCGTTTACCGGGACTAATCCGGATGATGGGATTCTTTTGACCTGTCAAAAGGATATCCCTAAGCCGGCTTTATCTACAGAATCCAAGGAAGCAATCCGTATTGGCACAATTGCAGCGACACTCTACCATACGCCATCGGCAAGCCCGGGAGCCAGTATTGACTCTCTCATCTTCCGCCATCCAGGTACAAAGCTTGATATATTCCTCGCCGGTTCCGGTGAAGCATTCCGAAAACTTATTTCGTCAATCACGCTCATCCCTTAAATCAACGATCCAGAAGTTTGATATACTATAGAAATTAGGGCTGTGATGAAACGGTATCATGGAGCTCTCCAAAAGCTCTCTTCCAGGTTCGAGTCCTGGCAGCCCTGCACTATTTATTTCCCTTCCCCCACCGTTTCCAGTTCGGATTGATTGTTCCCAGGATTAAAAGGTCGTCGGCGATATCAAAGACATAATGAAGCACCATAGAACCCAAAAAAACGACTGATGATTGATGATCGAATATGAAGGCGATGAATGACAATGCGGTCAAAACGATGATCGTAAAGTAATTATGCGTGGCGAGATTGGTGTTGTACTTGTGCCCCTTATCGACGGTATACCAGAGAAGCCTCCATTGGTGATTGGCGAAGAGTGACTTGACGAGTTTGGAGTATGGATCATGCTTTCCGTAACTAAGGAAATAGATGATATGATCCGCATCGGGAAGTTCTGAAGCGATAATGGACAAAAATAGCCACTTAATTTGGAATTCCCCCCAAACCTCCCGCAGTATCCATGCCCAGAGAACTCCGATAAGCAGGTGATAGGCATGATGCCGTGTATGCCAGAGAATATATCCTAACCCTTTGATGCGAGCGACATTGCGACCCATACCCGCATACTACCATGACGCATTTCTCAGGACCAGCTCTTGCAGTGAACAAATTCTCTTCGTGGCCGATGGAGGATTCGAACCTCCGACTTCTGCAATGTGAATGCAGCGCTCTAACCAACTGAGCTAATCGGCCCTGTTGATACAACGTAAACCACTTCGCTCAATTAGTCAATGGAGATTACCGTAACCGTTCACGAGTTGGCAATGTCATCCCCGCGTAGGCGGGGATCCAGCCTTAAATTATGTATGGATTCCCGTTTTCACGGGAATGACACCAATGCTGCTTTGCTAAACCCTGAACGGTTACAGATTACCCGGCTTGCCGCGTAGTAGAAATTCGACACGAAGTAATATCTCGCATCGCTTGCAAAGAGCAAGCAGTCGAATTTTCACTACCCGGCTTGTGTTGAGACATTACGCTCTGAGGATAGACCAAACGTTGTACCGTGCTTTTTGTACATTCCCCAGTACTTCTTTTTTTGTTTTCGCCCTGACCACAATGCTAGCCATGAACCGCTGTCTTCGATGTTTTCCCGAAGCGTACGGATCACACCCCGCAAGCGTTCCAAAAAGTTAACATGATAGATGCCTGGGTTGGCAGGAATATCCTCTATGGCCCGTTCTATCTGGCTGTTCAAATTCTTGATCGAAGAGGCAAGCGCTTTGAGCTCCATGCGGACCGAGTCGAGCTTTTGTTTCATGCCGGCTTCCTCACGTTGATCGACGATCATTGGGCGGTACACTTCCGGACGGCGCATCTGTGGCCGAAATGGTTGTCTCTCCGGAAATCCTTCTACAGAAGGCTGTTGCGGTCGTTTAAAATCTCCTCCTGTAGGCTGGCCAAAGAGCGATGCGAGTGCATCAGTTGCCATCCCTCCCATAACATCCTTCGCAAGGGTATTCCCCACTCCGGATCCCAGGTCCCGCAATGACTCAAGCACGCTATTATTGGGTATTGTGCTTTGCTTTTTGGGTTGGCTCGTTTGATTGGGTTGCAACGGTTGCATAGGGTATAATTATACTATAGGGCAGCAAGGGATACAATCTACTATTTATTATACTGTACTCAAAAAGTCAAGAGTCTTCTGGCGGCGGAGGATGGTAGCCAGGTAATAACGTTCCCGGGCAAGGGATGCACGTTCTTCCTCAGTTTTGGCTGCTTTGATAGCTTTTTCAATATCATCGTCTGAGACGAATACACGTTCTGCGTCACCAATTGATTCGAGCGAAAATTCAAGCGTAAGCGTCCGGCGTGAATTTTCTGAATATTCTTTTCTCACGCTCTCGGCGGTCCTCCCGGTCGAGGAAAGGTATTGATCCACGGTAATCCCAAGCTTTTTCGTTTGGTCGATAAGATCAGCAAGGGCGCGGTTGACTTCGTTCTCGATGAGAATTTCAGGAATCTGGCAGGTGACCTGCGAAAGCAGCGCTTCCAAAAGTTCTCCCAGTGTCATTTGTTTGGATTTGGCTTCTTCCTCGGGTTTGGGAGGTTCCACTCCGTCCTTCGGGGTCCATATTTTATTGAGTTTAGCGGATTTCGCCTCCCGGATCGCTTTTTTATAATCTCCGAGTGTAACGGCCGGCTTTTCGGCGGTATGGGCGCGGACGACCCAATCAGATTCCTCTTTGGCCTGCACAATTTCAATTTTGGGTATTATAACCGGATGCAGTTTATGATCAGACACTGCGTCGGTGTAGACCTGAGGGAGCAATTTTTGGATCACTTCTTCATATACCTTGGATGTATCCAAATTCTTTTCCGCGGTTTCCCGAGGGACTTTGCCTTTACGGAAACCCGGAAGTTCCATATTTTTTACGAGCTCGGTGATCACGGATTCCCGAGCGGCTACGACCGAGGCCCATGGTATCGTAATGGTAAGGGTTATGGTACCGTTTTGCTCCCGTTCTAAAGCAGCAATCATATGAGAAGAAATACTACCATGTTTACGGTTTAAATCCCAGAGGTAACTCGAGCTGCGGTGGGGAAAGACTGGGATCGTCAAGATTTGTTATGGATAAACCCGCAGAAAGAGATGCTTGTATTTGCGTCAAACTCACAAACGCGCTTTGGGTGGCAATTGCCGAGAGAATCCGTATGGGGGTAGGGGTCGGTGTAGGAGATTGAACGGTTTGGATGGCGGGTTTTGGCGGTGGAGTAAGGAGTCTCCAAACCAATAGCATGCTGATACCGAATGCGATGACACCACCCGCGATCATCAATATCCGGGTATTAGATGGGTTCGTCGTTTGCGCGGGCCCGGGGGTAGGTACCAACACCGGTTGGACTACTTGTTCCTGGGTATCCTCAAATAATGGAGGTTCGTTAGTCATACAATGTTCAGTTCTGATAACGCAACGCTTCGATAAGCTCACCGATATATGCATTTCCATCCCGTAGATATATTTTGGCTTGAGCAATTTCCTTCTTAATTGTACGGAGCCCATCATCCAGACCATCGACACTGCGTTCTGAGAGCTTCGCATTCATCACTCCAATATCCTCAATTTTCTGCTGATAGAGATTCCTGACGTTTTGAATTTGTTGGAGCCATCGATCGATGGTAGCAAGTTTGGGAGGAGTAAACATGGCCCTGGTTCCTGCCACTATGGTTTTGGCTTCTGAAAATCCTGCATCAAACTGCCGGATAAGGGAGGTGAGAGATCCAAGCGAAATTCCGGTGACTGCCTGACGCATGACTGTTTGGAGAGACCTGTTATGCGTCTCAACCTCTCGCGAGACGGCAGTTGCGTCCTCGAGGGAGCTAATAGTGACAATGCGGGCTGTATGTCCGTCGAAAAATTTAATTTCCGTATTGACCAATCCATGAAGATCAGCCTTTTGCATGTCGTTGAGTCCCGGATTTTCATTGATCTTTTCGTTGAGGAGCAGGAGGTACGCCCGAAAGAGATTGTTTCGTTGGGTAAGCATCGCGATGGTATTGGTCAATGCCGTCGTTTGGCTCGTCAGACTGTGAAATTTTTCATATTCATTTTTGGCAACACTAAATTCGCTATATTTTGCCCGGTAACGATCAAATTGGTAGAGATAATCCTGATACGCTTGGGGAGAGGAGGCGTGAATCGGCAACGCGAGCCACGAAGGCAATACGAGCAAGACCAGCAAGGCAAAAAACAAACGAGAGCAATTCCTCAT
>CAYHFH010000041.1:0-8237 GCA_964355865.1 uncultured Gammaproteobacteria bacterium | reverse complement strand
ATGCCGGCCACCAAAACACATCAAAGAGGCGGAACATGTCCCGCTTCGTATCAAACCAAAACTTCACGATGATTGCCCACACACGCATGAGATTCATACGTTCCTCCGGCTCTCAGCGATAAAATAATCTTCAAGCGACGGCTTATCGATCGTAATTTGCCGGTACTGTACTCCTTTTTCCGCAAGTCCGGAAAGCAGATAGGCGATATCCTCCTCATCGACATCAATCGTCACAAATCTTCCCGTTGCGGCGACCGGGAAACCAGCTTTTCTGGCGAAGGCAGTGGTGCGCTTCTGCCCATCCGTCATCATGAGTTGCACCCGGGCCTTTCGGACCGCTTGTGCAAGGCCCTCCGGCGTATCTTCGGCGACAATCTGTCCGTGATTGACAAACAGCACCCGGTCGCAGACTTCTTCGACCTCTGCCATATTGTGTGAGGTAATGATGACGCTCACCCCACGGTTTTTTGCGTCGAGAATATGCTTCCGCACCGTCACGGATATGTCCGGATCCAGACTTGCTGTGGGCTCATCAAGAAGCAAAATCTCCGGAGAACTGACAAATGCTTTGCACATCTGTGCACGGGTTTTTTGTCCTGCAGAAAGCTTTTGATATTCTTGCCCAAGAATCGACGCTATTCCCATAGACTCAGCCCATGAGATGATGACCTGTCGGGGATTTTTTACCTGATAGAGCATGGCCATGATGAGCAGGTTTTCCATGATGGTCATTCTGGGTACCATATCCATATACGCGGATGCAAAATTCATGCGCTGCAAAATCTCTTCCCGGTTATCCCGAAACTGCATACCGAAGACAGTTACATCACCGGACGTCGGGGTAATGAGATCCAGAAGCATAAAAAGCGTCGTCGTTTTACCTGCCCCATTTGGCCCTAAAATACCCAATACCTCCCCCTCCTTCAAGGAAAAGGAAATGTGATCAACAGCGATAAAGTTGCCAAAGGTCTTGGTCACCCCCCGCGCGGAAAGCACGATTTTGTCCATAAGAATTACTCCTTACAAGTGTACCTAAACGGAAAATCCCTGTCGCAGCAGACGAAGATATTTCTGAGGTAATACTGATTATAGCAAACGTCCCATACCAGCCGCCACTGCCTCCCCCTCCGCCGGATCTGCCACCCCCAAAACCGCCGAATCCTCCGGAAGATTTACCCGCGCCTCCCCCTCCCCAGAATCCTCCTCCGGTCGACCACCAATCCGTTGGTTTTCCAGACTCTTTGATCTTTACATAGCGTTTAGACAAATATTGATCCAGGATAATTCCGATACCGCCCAGCACTCCTCCCGCTATGAATCCTAACGGCAATGAATTGAGGAATGTGCCTATCACCACGCCCAATCCCCCTCCCACGAGGCCTCCAAGCCAGATGCTTTTGCTCCGTGCGAGAAATGAACAAAAATACACAAATGCCGCCTGCAGAAAAAATAATACAATGAGCACAACGATGACAATTATAGTTCCCAACGGATCATCCGATGTGGTTGACGCTGAACGATCACCGGTCGGTGTTCCTGAAAGCTGTCTTTCAATTTCGGCGATGCCCGCCGTAATACCTCCGGCATAATTATTCTTTTTAAACTCCGGAGCGATCGAGTTGCGGATGATCTCCCCTGCATGCCCGTCGGTGAGAAGCGACTCGGCGCCATAACCCACTTCGATGCGCATCTTTCGGTCATCAATGGCAGCTAAAAATAATACGCCATTATCTCTCCCTTTTTTTCCAATCTTCCATGCTTCAAAAAGTCGTACCGCCTTTTCTTCTATCGTACCTCCTTCGAGCGAACGGATGAGAACGACAGCGATTTCGTTGCCGGAAGACTCCTGGTAGGACACAAGACTTTGTTCAATCGATTGTTTTTCGCTTTCGTTTAACACTCCGGAAAAATCATTGACATGACCTGTGGGGGCGGGGAGGCCGGTCGCGGCAAATATACGCACGGCAAAAGCCGCAGAGGCGATCAGTATGAAAAGACGTGACATACGGTGGGATTAAAATTGTACTTTCGGAGCTGTCTCGCTTCCTTCGGTCGATTCAAAATATGCCCGCCGGGAGAATCCGAAGACGCCAGCCAAGATGTTGCCGGGGACAACAGAGAGCGATGTATTGTAGCTTTGTACGATTTCGTTATACCGCCGACGTTCTACTGCGACTCTATTTTCCGTACCGGCAAGCTCATCCATGAGACGGGCGACGGCCGCATCACTTTTGAGCTCCGGATAATTTTCCATGATGACCAGGAGCCTTCCAAGAGCAGATTCAAGCTGCGTTGCCGCTCCTGCTTTATCATTGACGGATGCGGCACCGCTGTAGCGGGTACGGGCCTCGGCAATATCGCCGAATACCTTTTGTTCCTGTTTTTGGAGTCCCTTTACGGATTCGACGAGATTGGGGACAAGGTCAAACCGGCGCTGATACTGGACTTCCACCTGTTTCCACTGGCCGTCAATCGCATTGCCTTGTGTCACAAATCCGTTATAGCTTCCCACGAGCCATACGCCGAGAAGAAGAACAACGCCAACAATTGCAAGTGCGATTTTATTCATATCCAGTAATCTACTATACCACATCTAGTCGTATCAGTACTTTGTATCACGAAACCCGAAAATAGGCAAACACTTCCTGCATTGCTTCAAGCCCCCGGACGAGGTTTCTCGTAATCTGATCGGAAGAGTCAACAGTAGACCGTTTCTTACGTAAATGAAGTTTGGACACAAGATAGCGGAGCTTAAAAAGCTCAAACTTTTCTTTCCAATCCCCTAGCTTCTTCACCTCTTCGTACCCCCGGATAAACCAGCTCATCCGGGGTTCTCCAAAAAATAAACTGTACGCGGATAATTCCATAATCGGATCACCACCAACACATTCATCCCAATCCATGATCGCCGTGATGTTCGTGCCATCCGTCAGCGTATTCCAGTCGGCAATATCGTTGTGAATGAGAACAGATTTTTTTGTCGAAAAAAGATCTGTGTGTTTTGCAAATACCCCCTCAATGATTTTTCTTTGACTGACAGTAATCGTTTTTGAATCTTCTAGGTAGGAAAGATCTTCTTCCATTCCTGCATACATATGCTCCTGAAGACTTGTATATTGTCCTAAAAGTTGTCCATCTTTTTTAGCAGCATCATTACGGAAAAATCCGAATCCGTCGGGTTCAATAGAATGAATACGTGCTGCATACCGGCCGGTTTGAGTCACAAAATGTTCTTCCAAATCCGGGGGCAAAGGCCATAAATCCTGCACGGGTTTCCCTGGTTCACGTGTCATGATCATGTAGTCAAACGGCACAGATGCGCGCGTGTCATCGACTACAAGACACATGTATGTGGGAACTCCCGCGAGTTGAACGATCTTTGATGCTAACGATTCTACCCAAAAATATCCGTTTTTAACTTCCGGCGGATGCATCCGGAGAACAATGTTCCGACCGCTTTTGAGAACGATGGGAACAACGGTATTGATGAGCCCATTGGCGATAATTGGTTCAACTGCGCGAACCGAGGCATCATCTCCGGAAAATCCTGCTTTTTTCATTCCGGCTACCGCGGCTCTACGAAGACCCTCCTCATTAAACCGCGCGTGTCGGGAAAGAAATATTTCTTTGTCTTGTTGGGCAGAAATTTTTCTATTCGTCTGCCAGTAGAACATGTTCGTGCGGTCGGATAAATCAATGATTGGAGGAGTCATAAAATTATTTTGGAAATATTCGTCGCCATGCATGTCGAACATTCATGCGAAGACGCATAAAAGGAGTGATATGACCGCCTTCCAAGGGAATACGAATCTCGAGATAAAATCGCTGAAGATGGTGGAGGAGACACAAAAATAGTTCATCTTTCCCTTTTGTTTTTCCGCGACAAATATGATGATGAGCGCCTATGGCAACTGTCTGAATCGGCACGGTAAGCATAATGTTTGTCATGTCATCCCGATCAAGAGCGCCATCTTCTTTATCCTTCGCTTCTACCTGCATCGCGGCATAGCGCGCTTCCAGCTTATCCTCGCTGTACTGGGTGTAACGCATCGCGATCAACTTGTCCCAGAGATCCAAATACTGCTTTTCGATCCCGTACCCGCGGAGCGTTTCCCGATGAGCTTTGGGAATTTCTTCCCGAACCAGAGAAAAAAACTCTCCCATTTCTTCAACAGTCCGAAGGTCTTTTGCATCAAGCGTGAGCATGATAAGCGTGAGAGTCGCAACCACGAGTTCGTTAAATACCCTATCTTGTTCGACTTTTTCCAGGTTTTCAAATCCCAATAGCTTTCTGTATGTATTGTCTTGATAGATCCGAAATGCAAAACTGCTTGCAACCTGATCAAACGAAGCAGCAAGGACTGTTACCATTTTTCTTGATGGCAATGGCCGGTTGGGTCCACGTGCGATAAGTTTCCTCACCTCATCATCCAGGTTCATACTTCATAATTTCTTTTTATCACTCGCATACAATCATTTCTCAACTTAAACCATATCACATTCACTCCTCATTTCTCATTGTTACATATGTCTCCGTATGTTATTGGTTGCGACCGCGTCTTATAACATACATAACCGTTATATATAACACTCCCTTTTCTTCATATAATCTTTTGTAGATCCCGCACGACACGACGAGTCTTTTCAGCGGGCCAATCTTTTGGCAGCAACTCTCTGGGTAAACATGGATCAGATAATAACGCTTCCCCATACCCCTGTCGAATCTTCCTCACTTTCTCAATCAATTCTGTTCTTTTCGCCCCTGCATATTGCACGTTGCGACCGCTACTCACAACATACAAATCATTAAGTTTTCCTGCTTCCTCAATAATATCTCTATACACTTCCTCAAGATCGTCAAGGTTCCAGATTTTTCTGACCAGTAGTTCTTGATCTCCAGCAAGGATGGAAGAAATCTCTAACACAAACGCTGCCTCGCCCAAGTCCTTGCTTTCCAAAAACTCCCTCAGGTCTACGCTCACATCGTGAGGGGTAATCCACACGGATTCCTGAAGCATCCCCAACCCTAGCTGCCGTATCTTATCCCGTAAAAGTTCTCTAGTATTTTTGTCTATTTCAGCGATATCAAAAATGACGATACGCCATCGTCCATCCCACGGTTTATTCGCAAGTGAGAGCATCGGAAAGTCGCGCACGATCCTTTCTCTTCCAACTGACGTTAGACGCAAAAATACCTCATCATGGTTCACCACTTTCTCGATATCTCCCGTTTGTAGTTGGCGGTTAAGGAGGCGAGAAAAATTGTGACGACGATATCGCGACGGCACCCACCCGTAGAGACTTTTACATCCATTAGCCATCACACCGAATGGATCTTTAACACCATCAAATATATCTAATGTCCCGGCCAAACCCAACAATAGGACATCGCCTGGTCGTAATAACTTTTTCATATAATCCGCTCTTCTCTCCCTTCGCCTAATACATATGTATGTTACAAGTGGCGACCGCTACTTACAATGTACATTTTTATACCTGAAAAAAATACGGCCTGCTGGAACTAAAGGAGTTTCAGTGGGTAATGATAAAACAATATATTGAGATTACGAAAAAATAGGATCAATCAGATAGGGTCATATTACTGCTTACGCTCGGCGCGGGTGCGGTCAAGTTTCGTGAGGTATCGCTTACGAAGCCGTAAATTGAGTGGGGTGATTTCTAATAGTTCATCCTCTTCCAAAAAATCCAAACACTGTTCGAGAGACAGGACGACAGGCGGGTCAAGCTGGATGGCGATATCGGCGTTTGCCGAATGAATATTGGTGAGTTTTTTAAACTTACAGACATTGATATCGATATCTTCCTGCCGGTTGTTGAGTCCAATAATCATGCCTTCATAGACCGGTACCCCCGGGCCGATGAGCGCTTTGCCCCGGTCCTGGACCGTCGTGAGCGCGTACCCGGAAGATTTTCCGTTTTCAAACGCCACCAACACGCCGTTTCGGATCTTTGGTACGCGGGGCATCTCGGGGAAATACCCGATGATACGGGTCGAAAAAATTCCGTTGCCACGCGTCTTAGTAAAGATGTCACCACGAAAACCCAAAAGATTCCTACTTGATACTTTATAGACCATCCGCGTCTGACCACGATCATCGGTATGCGTATCAAGAAGCTCAGCTTTCCGTCTCCCCAAATCTTCGGTGATGATGCCCACAAACGATGCATCAATATCGATGGTGATTTCTTCAAATGGTTCTGATATGACTCGGTCAATCGTTTTTAATATGACTTCCGGCTTGCCCACCTGCATTTCATACCCTTCACGCCGCAGCGTTTCCAATAAAATTGCCAAATGCAGTTCTCCGCGTCCGGCTACGACGAAGCTGCTGCCTCCCCCGTTTTCTTCTATGATGAGCCCAATATTCGTCTGTTTTTCGCGGCGCAAGCGCTCTCCGATTTGACGCGCAGTACAAAATTTCCCTTCCCGTCCGGCAAAGGGTGATGTGTTGGCGGAAATTGTAATCTTGAGCGTTGGGGGCTCGAGATGTATTGTGGGATAGCCCGTAGGATCGGATGGGTCTGCGATCGTGTTGCCGATCGCCGCCTCAGAGACACCGGTCAGAGCTATAATATCTCCGGAATCGCCGCTGCCCACAGGTGCTCTCGCCAACCCGACACTCGTGAACACTTCATCAATGCGAAAACTCCCAAGCTTTTCATTCTCGTTGAGAAGCACGATTGCCTGACCAGGCCTCACGGTTCCCTGACTCACTTTTCCGATAGCAAATGTGCCTTTGTGCGGATCAAAGTCAAGCGTTGACACGAGCATCTTAAACGGCATATCTGCGTGGACTTCCGGCACCGGGATATTTTTTACGATTGCGTCAAACAGCGGTTCGAGCGATCCCGGCGCCTCCATATCTTCGGGGTAACTTGCCCACGCCTTCCCTTGCCGGCCGACGGCATAAATGACCGGGAAGGTCAGATGATCTTCGTGATGGGCCAAATGGAGAAATAACGTTTCTATTTCATGGAGCACTGCCTCCGGACGGGCGTCTTTGCGGTCAATTTTATTGATCACAACGATGACTTTGAGATTGAGCTCCATAGCTTTCTGCAACACGAATTGTGTCTGGGGCAAGGGACCTTCAGCCGCGTCCACGACGAGTAGCGCGCCGTCGGCCATGTTGATGACGCGTTCAACTTCACCGCCAAAATCCGCGTGCCCCGGGGTATCGATAATATTAATTTTTGTCCCGTGATACATGACTGCCGTATTCTTAGCAAGAATTGTGATCCCTTTCTCGCGCTCCAAATCATTGGCATCCAATATCGTGGTTTGACCCATCTCTGCCTGATTATCGCGAAACGTATGGGTCTGCTTGAGCATCCCGTCGACAAGGGTGGTTTTTCCGTGATCCACATGGGCGATGATAGCGACGTTTCTGATATCCATAAAAATATAATAACCCGCATGCCTGACCAAGCGCATTGCGGGTCGCGTTCTGACTACATATATATTATACTACATTCGAGCCTTCTGTGCCGACGCGCTTCCTATGGGTACACTTCTTCTTTATAGCCTGATCGCCGGATTATTTTCCCTTATGGGAGGAGTGTTTCTCCTGCTCCTCGGCACCAAGGTGCGCCAGGCAATCACGACGTCGCTCCTCTCGTTTGCCGCCGGCGCATTCATCGCGACAAGCTTTACCGACCTCATTCCTGAGGCGATTGACCAGTCCGGCGAGGCTCATCCGGTGCTTCTGGCAACCATGGGCGGACTCGTCGCTTTTTTTATCCTCGAACGGCTTCTTATGCGCTACGGGTTCCAAAGCGATACCCACGAACACGCCGATCACACCGAAACACTTCCAACACTTCTTGTTCTCGGGGATACTATTCATAACTTTCTCGACGGCGTGGTCATTGCGGTTGCCTACGTTGCCAATCCCGCGTTGGGACTCACGACGACCTTGGCTGTCGCGGCCCACGAGTTGCCCCAGGAAATCGGCGATTTTAGCGTGCTTCTCAATCAGGGCTGGTCACGCACCAAAGTATTGATGGTCAACGTCCTTCAATCTCTTGCCACCATTCCGGGAGCATTCTTGGGATTTGCGGCAGGCACTGCCCTTACTCCTCACCTCCCGAGCTTTTTGGGGGCTGCTGGTGGGATATTCCTCTATCTAGGCGCCTCTGACCTTATTCCGGAACTTCATCACCGCGCGGGACACAAACATGTGTTGCGTGTCGTCGTGCCGTTTGTGGCAAGCATC
>CAYHFH010000040.1:0-8349 GCA_964355865.1 uncultured Gammaproteobacteria bacterium | reverse complement strand
ATTTCCTCCTTGCCAAAATCGTGGAGTTCCTTATAATACCCAAGTATTCTGTCCAAAGGAATGGAGGTGAAAAGAATGGCAGTCAATCAAGTAGAACAACTTAGACTAGCAGCGCAACTTATACAAGATGGAAATTGGGATGAACTGAATACGCTATTCGCATCTAGTCCAAAAAGTACAGATAGTGATGCACAAGAGATACTCTCAGTAAAAGATGAACAACAGGCATTAGAGTTATTAGCCACCTGGAATAGACAGGTACAAGTAGATGCGCTCGGCCGATCAAATTTTGGAAAACTCGTAAAATAATTATCTTTTAATGTTCTTAATGATCCCGCCACTTGGGCGGGGTCATTTGCATTTGGACCGGTATTCTGGGACAATCCACTCTTATCATGTCGGTCAATTCTGAATTTTTTATACGGAACGCCCGTCAAGTTGAAACACTAGCAGAACTCTATCGTGCTCCCCGATCTGCAGATTTACTCGTCGATGTGGCCGCAATACGAATTACCAACCCCGAACGTGATGATGCATCACTCGCTCATCAAACAGCATCCCTCGCTCGCATCGTGAATAAATCCAGACCTGGTGGTGAAATTGATTTCTTCACAAATCCCACTCCAGCATCTAATGAATTTAATTTCTGGAATACGTTTCTCAACCAGCACGATCGTACCCCACTTGATACTACACGCATCGGAGAACTTCATGTGTCTGGCTTACCACTGGACCAACCAGTGACGAGAGACACCATGCACGGATCACTCGATCAACTTGCCGGATGGGTAGCAGGGTATCAGCTCCTGGCAACGCGGTTGTTTTACCAGCCATTGAGTGTGTTGCGCGCAAGAACGGCAACTATCGCCGAACACCATCTTAAAAAATGGGGATTTACGACATACCCCTCTGGCTATCCAAATGAGACAATTGTCGACAGGCCGGATCTGCTGCCCGCCCTCGCCCGTGACCCGGGCCTTGCGACGGATCTGCAGAGAACACAAGAACTTCGGAAGTTGCTCGAAAAACCAGTAATTGTGGGTCTCATGACCCCCTCAAAGTATCTCAAAGACCATAATACGTCATATACGCTTGACGATCTCACGATGCGTGCAGGATCTACAACTCTTGCGATCGATGTGGATACCACACCACACCAGGCGGTATTAAAAATTTCCCATACTGATACAGAAGAAATACCTGGCCAAGACGATGTAGTTCGGGGGGCACTAATAAGGATCGGCGCGCGGCTGCCGCTCGTCGGCATGGACACCGTCGTTACCATAACGGATACCCACCCACTCATACAATCGGCAAAAAATATCGCAAACTATGGAACTCGAAATCAAGAAATATATGTTCCGACCATGGCCTTTGCCCATGCCATTGGGACTGATATAAAGCCCAATCCCCCATTATCTGACTACGCTATCGCTAATATACTTCAAAAATTTACTTAACTCCTCCATCGCTTTATCGCCAATCTCATCACGGCGTTTGTGAATGTAATCCTCGGGACCGAGGGCAGACATCACTGACCATCGAGGGAATCTTTTCTCTTGCCCCTTGCAACCGTCAAGCGGGATGAAAGGTGAGCATTCGCTCGGCAATCTTTAATCGTCATGGCCCACCCGGCGCGGGGGGGGCTTGGCTGCTGTAAGATCAAACCACATTTCCGCATCCCAAAGGTGCGTAATGCCAAGGTCACGGGCAGATACGCTCGATGGGTCTAGCGTGATCAGCACAGTCTCCTTTGCTCGCAATTCACGACCGGCTGTATACAGAGCAGAAACTTCACGTCGGAGAGTCTTGGGATTGGTGATATCCGCACAAACCTGTATCACCTGCTCCACCGTCATGCCATTTTTCCATACGAAATCTACTTCTTTCCCGTTGACGGTTTTGTAGCTAAAAAGCTCCGCGTTGGGTTGCAATCCCCGACGGATAAGTTGCAGGCAACAGGCATTCTCCAATAGACTCCCCACATCTGCAGAAAATCCCATAGACGCAAGGGCAGTATCATACAGATACAATTTTTTGGGTGAAATGATCCGAAGTTTCGGCTTGACATGATACCGGTCGAGGAGAAAATAGAGGTACGGCTCCGTAAGGTAGGTGACATATTTCAACATTGTGTTTACGCTAAGCGGCCTGAATATACGTGCTAAACTCGTGTAGGTAATCTCATGACCAAACTGCGTGAGAAGATATTTATTCACAGCAGACAAAATCTGTGGCCTGTTGACGTTGTGGCGCATGGCAATATCCTTGATCAATATGGAGTGCACCAGGGAGTCTATGTACGACTGTTTATCGATGTGCTTGACGACGATTTCCGGATACCCCCCGAGCCGCAAATACTCTCTGACCGATCCCGCAGGCCTGGCTCTACGATATTCCGCGTACGAAAAAGGGAATACATCGATCTCGTACGTCCTACCTGTAAGCGACGTAGCCCACTCGCCTCTCAGAAGCTTGGCATTTGATCCCGTGACGATCAGATTATGACCACGTCTTTGCAGTTTATTAAGAAATTGCTCCCAATGATCCAGATTCTGTACTTCATCAAGAAGTATATGAGTATATCCCGGATAGATATCGCCAAATACTTCAATGAGCCTATCGTAATTGCCTAATCGCAGTGCACCCATGAGCGCCTCATCATCGAAATTCACATAGGCGAAATTTTTCCCGCGAAGCATGGACAGGGCAAATACAGACTTCCCTGCACGACGCGGTCCGGAAATGACCTTAATGAGATCCGTAGAGAGAAACCGACGCGCTTGATCCAGTCCATCACGGGGAATGTACACGCCGGAAAGTAAGTGGTCGCGCTCCTCCCGATGCCTTTGGATGATGTCATGCATATGGAAAGTATATAATAATTGCCAAAATTATGCAATATCCATCAATAGAGTGAATAAAAAAAGAACATGAAAACCATCGGTGAAGGCTTTGCCAACCTCATCACGGCGTTTGTGAATACAATTTTAGATACCGGATCACATCATTAGACCTTATGTTCCAGAAAAACCGGATTGGGATAGGTCAAATCTATCACTGTGGTTGGAGTTCTAGAAATTCCCTGGGGGTCACCACGAGCGTCCGACCATATGAGCCTAACGTCAACAGGTCTTTGTCTCCGGTGACTAAATAATCAGCACGACCTGCGGCAGCTGCCTCCAATAGCATATTGTCTTTCGGATCGCGTGAAACGCGGATGTGTTCTTTGGGATTCACTTTATGCGCTTTACTCTGGATAAGTTCGGATAATTCATCGACATCTGTTTCGGGAACTGAAAACTTTTTGAGCGTCAAAAGAATCTCAGCTAATATCTCCGGTGATATGATGAGCGTGATCGACCCAGACTGAAACAATCGCAATACCCGCTCGGCATTCCCGCCGTAGAGGATGCCGGAAACGAAAATATTCGTATCAATGACGACCCTGGGATGTTGCGATGAGGCCATACACGTGTTCCTCCGTCATTTTTTTCGGATTCATTTTGTTCTTTTTAAGCCACTGGGCAAATGCGCGTTTACCATTCGTTACTGCGCGATCAAACCGCATGGACCATAGTGTCTCCTCATCACGGGAATCTTTAAGGAATGTAGTATACGGGACGAGGACGGCTTCCGGCATGCTATCCCGGACGATAACGACGGGATTTTTGGTCTGAGCGACCCGCATCACCACGTCCGAAAGCGTATTGCGTACCTGGGTAATGTTGAGTATCTGTTGCATACAGCGTACAGTATATCGTACGTATTGAAAGTTGTCAAGAGAAAAAGGCTTTTCTGAGCTTCGCGAGGCTCTTGGGGTCATAAATTGAGCAGGCGAGGACTGATTCAAACTCCGACCTTCTTCCCCTTCCACTGTTTTTTCAGCCGGGCAAAAACGTGCCGGTTGAGAGAGAGCTCTGGAATTTCGGTTTGGGATAATGCTTCTGTCAACGCGCCCTCCGGTACGGCTCTCCAGTCGAGCGTTGGTATACGCAATAAGCTCACAATATCGACAAGATCCTTTCTCCCTTTACTTGATCCTGCCCTGCTGGCGTAGGCGGTCAGCTTAAGCGCGAGGAGATCCTCCGGGCGTGGAACGCGAAATCCTTCATGGAGGATGGCGTGCTCAAGGATGGTTTGGGCAGGAATTCCCGGATTAGAATAGAACGGAGAATAAATGTCTACTTCTACCTCACCCTGGTTGATTTCATACTTTTTGAGCCGGTCGTTTTTAATCAGAGGAAAATCTTTTGCTAATTTCCCAAGTTCTCCATGAGAAACGACGATGTCGATATCCTTGGATTTGAGCGCGTGCGTATAGAGCCAAACGGCCCAGCCACCGATGAGGACAAAAGAATAATTCTTTGATAATGTGCGTAACAAATTCCAACTTTTTTCCGTCACCTGGTCCCGATAATATCCCGTCATACGATCTCCTCAATTTTTGCTTTCAAAACATTACAGAAGTCTTTGGCGTACCAATCCGTCATGTTCCATAAATCGACAAACAGTTGAGGAAGAGATACGGTATTCCCGAGATGGGCATCAGCCTGTAGAATAAAAAGGTTTGGAGTACCGGAACTGCTATCAGGCGTCAAACGCTTGACGACCTCATCCGGATTCTTATGATAGCAATAGACTTTTCCATAATCAGCCGGAGGCTCCCCGAACCGTTCCCGGACTGCAGTATACGCGGTGGGGATTGAACCTATAGGCAATCTTCCCTCGATCTCCCTGACTGGAAGATCCAGATGAAGACTTGCGGCGATATCAACTCCAAGACTCCGGTGATTTGCCCAATGATAGAGAATTTTCTCATAATCCATGACTTCCGAACGGCGTTTCCCGATGATGACGGCGCCCATCCTACGCAAGGGGGAAAGGGCGAGATTGACCGTGGAGGAGGAAAGGCCGAGTGACGCGGCAAGCTCCTGCTGGCCGAAAACGGGTATTCGCTTCTCTATGGTGCGAACGAGGAGCTCCCGCCAGACATATTCGATTTTCTTCATAGATTTACCCTCTATATTCGATGATAGTCGAATATAGCGAATATGTCAAGATGATTATTTCGACGCAAGAGCTTTCTTGAGCTTCGCGATACTCTTGGGGTCGTAGATCGAGCAGATGAGGACAGTTTTCCCGAGCTTTTTGAACAATGCACGAGTCTTTGTCACGACGCTGGGCGCCACGAGATCCGCTTTGGTCAATAAAATAATTTCCGGCTTGGTGAGGAGCGCCGGGCTAAATGCCTCAAACTCCCCTCTTACGGTATCATATGCCTTCATAGGATCCGGATCGGTAAGGTCGATGCAATGGACGAGCATCGTCGTTTTCTCAATATGACGAAGGAAATCCGTCCCCAATCCCTTTCCTTTGGACGCGCCTTCAATAAGTCCCGGGATATCAGCTATCGGCCGCAACCCCATCATCCCGATCGTGGGCTCAAGCGTCGTGAACGGATAATTGCCGACTTTGGGCGTGGCCTGGGTGAGAACCCCCAGCAAACTGCTTTTTCCGGCGTTGGGCAGGCCCACGAGGCCGATTTCGGCAATCAGCCGAAGCTCGAGGAACAGCTTTCGCTCAACACCCTCCCCTCCTTTTTCCCCGAAGCGCGGTGTCTGATTGGTGGCGCTCTTAAACTCGACGTTGCCGCGCCCGCCCAGGCCACCCTGCGCGATAAGTATGGGAGTCAGTGGGTCAGCGAAAGAAGTCGTGTCAATGACGGCACCCGTCACCATATCCGTGACCTTTGTGCCCGGAGGCACAAAAATCGTGAGATGCGGTGCGTTCCGGCCAAACATTTTTTTGCCCAAGCCATCGCCGCCCGCCTCTGCCACGATCTTTTTCTTATACCGGAACTCACGCAGATCCGTGATATTATGGGAGACCTGAAGGTAGATGTTCCCCCCGTTGCCGCCGTTACCGCCGTCCGGGCCGCCGAAGGCAGTCATACCGTTTCGCAGAAGATGTCCTGACCCGTCCCCGCCTTTGCCTGCAACTACTGTGAGCGTGATGTTATCGACAAGCATACGTGCATTGTAGCACTATCGAAGCGCTTAGAGGGTCACTGCGAGCTTGCCTACGGCTACCTGATGAAGAATGGTAGCAATAAGTGTCTGGTAGGGTAAACCATTCGCCGCGGCCCTGGCTTGAATTGCATCCAGATCCCGGTCATTGACCCGCAAGCTCACCCGACGGTCTTTTCTGATAAATTCCTTTGTGTACGTAGCAGCTTGAGCAAATTTTTCTCGGATGCGCCGGAGTTCGCTCAATGGAACCTCACGAACCTTTCCTGCTTCAATAGCATCATTGATTTCCTTTTCGTAGGGATCCAGATGCTGAGAAAATGGATCTTTCATATATGCTCCTTTCTTAATTTAAGATATTTCTTTGCGTATTTCCGACTCGGAAATGCAGTTTTGAGAAAAATAAAATCTTCTTCCTCAACCGTGGGCACCACATACGCATATCCTTTGACCTCTATGACCATCATCATTTGATTCGGGTACTTTACATGATTCGGATGAGGAAACGCGGCTAAGACCTTCTTAGATTCCAGTGCATCAATCACTTCTTCAAAAGAAATACCGTGCTGCTTTTTGACCAGTGCGTTTTTTTCTTGACTATATTCAAAACGCTTCATTGTAAATGATAATAAACCATTGTATGTACAATGTCAACAGAAAAACCGACGACAATAATACAAGAAGTATAATGTCCCGCGGGAATGGGCCTAATAAACATCTGTAACGCTGAGGATTTATTCAGAATCACTTGCATATCTCGTACCCAATATCTTCATCGGCGGCGCTCCACCAATCCCGGGCTTGTGGATTAAACCCGACCGTCCGACGAACGGAAACATGTCGCCATCTCTCCGTCGTCTCACGGCCGGACACCATCGTTGCACAAGGGCTGACTATTTCAAACGTGAGGCTCAACGGCGCAAATCCTGGTTCGATATGTACACCCAGGCTCTTCATCATCTGAAACGTTCCAATCGCGACACTCCCGCCGATCATACTTGCAATGGCAAGCGTAACACAGCCGGCGTACGCAGCGCGGTTCAAACGAGCAGTCCACTCTTGAAAAGCCCCATCGCCTGCCTGAAAAGATTCATTAGTCATAAAAAGCAACTTAATGTAACGCTAGCTTCGCAAGGCCAGGCCTTGCGAAGCTGATGATTTTATATTTTTATCAAAATCGCCTTATCCGAACAGCCCACACCGTTCAAATTCCATGGGGAGATGATAGCAGAAAAGTGGGGAGGTGGGCAAAAAAGAAGGAAAATTACCGTCGTAACGTTAATCGATACGCCACATAAAGGAGTAGGACTACCATAAGGACAACCCCGGTCAAAAGCTGTATATTTGCATTGATGGTCCAGAGACCCGTCGTATTCATACCTTTTGATTTCTCGCAATGAGAACCGTAATCACTAAAAATATGCTACCAAACACCGCATCGTAGAGCAAGACCCAAAAATCTTCCAATGTCTTAACCGGAGAAAAATTAGGAAGTATGACAATCGCGCCGAACCATCCGGATGCGAGATTGATCGATAACCCTGAAAGCGCACCAAGCCATGCCGATTTCCAACTCATGATCGTACTGTATCATGTATGAAAGATTATGGTCAATACAATTTTGGTGGAAGGGAGAAGGGCAATAAAAAGCTATGCGGACGGCATGCCGAGGCCTTTGAAGATGTATTGTTTCATGAGCGTCTGGTAAGGCATGTCGAGATCCCGGGCTTTCTCCTTGAGCTTATTGATGACCGAGATGTAAAGGCGTAACGTAATGGGGCGTGAGGTCAGGTTGAGGTTGGGAAACGACCAATGTTCTGCCTTGGACCAGTCCACGTAGTCCGTGGAATCCACTCGGTTCCAAAACGCCGCCTCCTCATTTTCATTTTTAAATGTTGGAATTTTTTTACGATTTACCATATTTATCTCCCTCCTTTTTGTGCGTGCCTCTGGCAGAAATAATCCGTATTTTATCCATTCGTATAGTAAAAACAATAAATAATTTTCTTTTTTTATCTGATATTCCAACGACAATGAACCGGTCTTCTTTATTTGAATGAAGCTCATCAGAGATAATCAAAAAATGATCATCAACAAAAACACTCTCCGCTTCCTCCGGAGTCACTCCATGCTTCCGACGGCTCTTGTCTAAGTTTCCCCGATCCCATTCAAATGCCAACTCCTTATCCTTTACCTTCATGGATTTCCCTCCCGAATGTGTACATATGATATATGGACATAATGTATCTGTCAATATCCTAGAAAGTAACCGTTCAGGGTTTAGCAAAGCAGCCTTGGTGTCATTCCCGTGAAAACGGGA
>CAYHFH010000039.1:0-8517 GCA_964355865.1 uncultured Gammaproteobacteria bacterium | reverse complement strand
ATAGGAATAATACATATTTACCCTTTCCTTTTTTATTAGCAGCAACATGGAGCCCGTAGAGCAAGACCCCAAGCTCCCAGAGATACATAAGCCCAAGTCCTGGTGCATGGTATTTACCCTGTACAATTTCTGAAACAAAGAAATTTGGATCAAAATGCGATAAGTAACCCTTGAGAATAATGGATACGTCTGCTAGCCGGCGGTTATGAACAATAGCAGACAATGGTATTCCCAATAGCTCATCCGTCTGCCTCCAAGATATGATTCGATTCAGTGGACCCACATCACCAATAGCGCTCACTCCCCGTGCTCTCACGAGTCCTTCCGGCGACAGGGACAGCTTCAAAAGGGGAACACACAAGAGAATAAATACGCCTAAGCCAACGATAAAATACTTTTTCTTCTGAATTATTTCCCGGTAATAAAGAGCAGCATATCCCACTATAAATACCGGTACAAATACTCGAGAACTATGATATGACCATACGGACAATGCGAGAGCAGCAAATGCCGGAATATAATATTTGCCACCTTTGATGGCTTTCACCAACAACATGATGCCCAAAAGATTAAAAAATACTGCTATATTTGCTTCATAAGCAGAACGGGAAAATTGTAAGTGCCAAGGAGAAATTGCCAAAAGAAAACTTGCGATAACTCCTATAGGGATGCTCGCAAATAAACCTTCAATCAATAAATAGGTGACAAATACAGTGAGAGTGCCCAGCAGTGCAGAAGGCAAGCGTACACTAAAATCATTCAAACCAAAAATCGCAATACTCGGGACGGTAAGGTAGATATATACCGGCATTTTAAAATCATCAAACGATTGAAAAAGAAGTGGGAATTTTCTCCCGTATTCATCTTTTCCTGTTTTCAAAATTGAATAGGCATTATATCCAATCGCCGCCTCATCTGCGTTGAGACTCGTAGGGACAGCACCTAACTTGTAGAATCTGGACGTCGCCGCGACGATGAGAATAAGTGTTACTACAATGATTCTATGTGGTAGTTTCATAGTTGTATTATATTTTCTTTTTTCTCGCAATAACAACCATATTGTCTCTCATAGGTAAATAGAGCGGCAACTCCCCCACCCGCAGTACGTTCACAAGTCGATAAAGATATTCCGCAACTCTACTTTCTCCTCCTGTACGCGCCAAATGTAATACGTATCGCAAACTTAACCACTTCCCGATTCTCGTCCATGCTAAAGGCTCAAACCCTTTTTTTTGAAGTAAAGCAGTCATATTTGTGCGATTAAAATAATGAATATGCTGGGGTGGATTATAAAAAGTCCATCTTCTTCCTAATATTTTAGCAAATACACTGTCCGTATCGCCTGTCGCAATGAGCACGATGCCGTCATCTTTAAGAATGGTATGCACCGTTTCCAAATCTGCACCAGGATCAGACAGATGTTCAAAAACATCAAGCATTGTGACAATATCATATGTTTTTGGACGCTTGGAAACGTTCGAAAGAATACACTTTTGCACACGCGAGGCACCAACCAATCTTTTTGCCTTTTGGATTGCATAATCAGAAGGATCGATTCCGAATGCATCGTAGCCTTGTCTTTTCGAGAGTTCAACAAAAAATCCCAATGCACACCCTACATCCAAAAGTTTTCCGCTTGGTTTCATCCCATGCAGTATCTGCAAGAACTTGCGCATATTCGCCTGTATATATGGCTTATCGTTTTCATAATTCTCGTATGCGACACGGGACTCTTCCCCGGTAAAATATCCTTTACGATAATACCGATCGACAAATGAGTAATAATCCTCATCCAAACTCACACAACTATGCCCACAAGCGGGACAACGCTTTAATACGTAATTATTTTTTGAAAAAAACGGTCTAAGATTATCCCCACAGATGATGCATGATCGCGACATAATATATCCAAAGTTTATTGTAATGTAATTGACCCATCGTGCACCCGCCAAAATCGCCGAGAACGAATTCTGGAAGCCAGCACATGAGGAGCATACATAAATGCCCACAGAAATCCACGAACCATAGCCATATCCCTTCGTGAGATCGCCTGCACGATCCTTACGGGAACCCAGACGAGGTGTGCCAACATGATAGGAACATCTGATAAATTTTTCCAAATAAACAAAAATTGATTCCGGTACGCTATGACATTCACCTGCATCGGTGAATATTCTTGTTTGATCACGCCCTTGGTATGCTCATGGACGACCACAGATTTAGGTTCAAATACTAGGGTATATCCCGACTTTAAGGCCCGATACGAAAGATCAATATCCTCCCAATAAAACGGATTGAATATCTCATCCATGCCACCGAGCTTCATCCAGATCGACCTTCGAAATGCTCCACTGCCGCCAGATACCCAGGCGGTCGTCGACTGATTGACTTCCCCTCGAGAATGGATGAAAAACCCTTTTTCCCATTTGGCTTCTCCCCTCCCGCGAAAAACCGTAGTTTTTCCTTCAATGCTTTTTTCCAAGCATCCGACGGCAAAAACTGACGGATCATTAAAATGATTCAACAATGGAGTCAAAAAGTCTTGTTCCGGACGCACATCGGTATTGAGAAGCACCACGACATCACCAGTTGCCTCCTTAACCCCTACATTTATAGTGCTCGCATACCCGTCGTGATGTGCTTTACGAATGACATGCACAGAAGAGAACTTGCCTTGTAGAAGCTCAACAGAATTATCCGTTGATGCGTCATCTACCACGATGACTTCTTCACCTTTAACAGCAGCCAGTACAGAGGGCAAATTTTTCTCAAGAAGCTCCGCGCCGTTTCTATTGGGAATGACGATACTGATTTTCATTTTAATAATGAATACGAGAAAACTACGTTATGTGTGCCGGCCGGAACTACTATACCCTGAAAAGCATAATTTGTCCTGTAAACACTCGTCGTTTTTCCGTCAACTGACGCGCGCCAGCCGGGATGATAGGCATTAGCAACCACTAAAAGACGGGGAACCGAAAGACTTGAGTCTATTTCTAATCGGTTGGACTCGTATCGGATCAAAGAGACGGATTCATCACCATTCATGGGAAATGAGAGTATCGATACGTCTCCCTCAACCACGGCTTCACGCCTGAAATCTTTAATGTTATACAACGCGTTTATCGATTCCTGTTTTCCGGAAGATTTAACTGGCCGCTCGACAACATAGACGCGCGGTACG
The DNA here is from genome assembly GCA_964355865.1 of uncultured Gammaproteobacteria bacterium. Classification (GTDB taxonomy): domain Bacteria; phylum Patescibacteriota; class Microgenomatia; order UBA10105; family UBA927; genus CAZLDC01. The sequence continues at coordinate 5,333 of CAYHFH010000039.1, read as the reverse complement.
GCGCGGCTGTCCTCGTATACCCTTGTCTCTCCCTCTTCAAATACTTTCACAAGGTATTTTTGGGATAGGTCAGTTAGGGAAAGGATATAACGGACACCAAGCAACGGAAGTAAGAGCCCACCCGACGACTCAAGAGTGACAATTCTGTTAAATCCAAATGGAGGCTTGATATCCGGTACTCCGCGGGCAACTGCCGCAATAAGCTCCTCGTAGCGAGATGAAATTATTGGATCGTATCCCTCAATCGATTCTATCCCGAAGTAGCTCGCCGTATTTGGGGGAAGGATTCGCTTATCGACACTCATTATACGAAACGGCTGTGGTTGTTCTTTGAGAAACGTAATGATCTTTGTCTCGGGAAAAAAATACTCTCTTGGTGTGAACGGCGTAAACTTCCATCCGAATCTAAACACATCAAAAACGACGAGCGCCACAACACCCCACGGTATGATAATTTTCAAAACCGGTATATGTTTCAAATAGTTATAACAGACAAGAAATAAGCCGGAAAAAAACAATAAAACTGTCGGCATAACAAGATTACGCGCGCTCACTTCTAAAGACGCGCGGAGAGACGCGTCGAGGAGTCCAAACCGCGATGCCGCAATAATGCCCCAAAGCATCAAAACTATGACGCCCACGAGGGCAATCGACCACAATCCACGTCGCTCTTTTCTGTTCACAAGAAACTCCTGACACCCATAAGCCGCAAGAACTGCCAGCGCAAAGTCTATGACAAACAGAAGCCTCGTAGGCTGAAGCACGGAAAGAATCGGAATGTTCAGGGCAAATGGCACCATTGAAATTGGTGTCGGAAACGAAAACAGCATGGTAACTACGAGAATACCAATCCAAAAACGATGAACCTTGAGCGTGCTGGGCATGAAGGCCATGAGCGCAAATACCAAGGGTAATACGCCTATGTACCCGATGAATTCTCCATAATTCCATTGTCCCCAGTAATTGAGCGTTGTAGGATTACCGAAAAAGTCAGGTGCCACGAACTGGACAACGTGAGCCCATGGAATAAACCACCCTTCCTTATTCCAAACCGCGCTTTCGAGAACCCGACTACTCTGCCGTATCCAATCCAGGAGAGGCATCCATTGCAACGCTGTAATACATGCGACAAGACTTACTAATAAAATAAATAGTAAAAATATATGTTTACGATCTTTCGTTTGAAAAATCCGTATCGTGCTGTAGGCGATGACTATAAGAATAAAATAGAGTGAAATCTGCACATGACCAGCGAAGAATTGAAAGACTAAACTTACGATAAAAACAATCGACCAAAGGAATAACGCACGAAACTGATTTATGTTTGTCATCCCCGACCTGATCGGGGATCCAGTCTTTGATGGCTTGAAAATAGATTCCCGCCTTCGCGGGAATGACACCCATACCAAGAGTTTGTCAACAGCAAGCAGTGTGAGCGGCAGCCAGAGCGCAACATGACCAATAGTTCCCCATGTGAGCCATGCGATATTAAACCCCGAAAAACTCCAGGCAATAGCCCCCAAAAGACCTGCTACAGGTAAAAGTCCCCGCCCTCTCAGATACCAATACATGAAAAGCCCCGCCAATAGAGGTTGAAGTACAATAAGTATTGTCCATGCGTTAATAAATGGAAATACGAAAAAAAGTATATTTAAGGGATATAAAACGGCTGATTGAATATTCGCAAGCAGGGGGTTTCCTAAAAAATTAAACGGATTCCAAGTCGGAATTATTCCTTCCTTCCACTGGTCAATGACTATTTTCCTCCACGGAATCTGCTGGCGCACCGGATCAGTAATAAGAAAATTTTTAAACGGCACACCACGCGGATTTGTATCGCGGTATAGATCCCGCCACGGATGGTAGAGTCCTACAAGCGTATCGGAGGGGACCGGAAGTTTTCCCTGAAATACGGTTTGCCAAAAAAATACTCCGACGAGTAAAACGAAAAAAAATGCTGCAAAACCATCAGCTCGCTTTGGGTTCATAATCTCATCTCTTTGAGGATGCCGTCAAAAGCCCCACAAAACCGTGAAACAGAAAACTGCTTACATTTTTCTATCGCATTCGTTTGAAGAATCGCCGTAGCATGTTTATCTATCATGACGGTATTGGTTTTATCAAGCAGCTCATCGATTGTCCTCCAAAGAAATCCGTTTTTTCCCTCATCTACGATTTCCGGCTGACCTCCTCCGTTAAATACAACGGGAACGACCCCTGCAGACATAGCCTCTACCGTAGAAATCCCGAAATGTTCCATGAAACGCGGATCAGATTCTCCAAATCCGGCCGCATGCCAGTAAATCTTCGCTTTCTGATAATAATCGATAAGATTGTTGTAGGAAATATTCGGTTCAAATATAATAGGTAGTCCTTTTGCCAGATCATGAAGACGGTCAACATAACCCTGATCACCCGGCATAAGGCCACCGGCAAATATCAGTTTCCATCCGTTCCATTTCCTGCTTTTTATGCCTTCTGTAAATGCTTTAATAAGCTCGTGTTGTTTTTTGGCTGCATGGATTTCGGTAAACCGTCCTACAGACAGAATAATATTTTCTTTTTTTATACGACGAGATGGGACCCTTGAAACCGGCGGGTATATGACCTCTGCATTGCCACTGATACGCCTATCCAGGGCACCTTTCGTAAATTGAGAATTACAAACGACTGCCTGATAACGGGATAATTTAATTGCCGAGTACGGAATGTTTCCAAAAGGCACCTGGTAATGAAGAATATTGTATTTGGCAAGCGTCGAAGGAACGCTCCCATCACTTAAAAAAAATATTAGATCATACTGACGTGACATAAATAATTTTTTGAACACAGAAGTATTCCGGAATATATTCCGGGTAACTTTTACCCTCGAAAGGTCAATGTTAAAGCGACTTTGTGCGCTTTGGACGATGGATTCATCGTCCCAAAAAAGTTTGACGTCGTGGCCTTCCGACCAATGCGATGCAAGCGTAAGCACATACCTCTCCCCTCCTCCAAGGGTGTCAAAATAGGGAGAATAAAAACCTATATTCATATTTTTTTAAGACGCACGATAAGACCAATCAATAGTATTACTCCCGTAGCCGCCATCCACAAACCGTATCCAAAACTTTTGGGCCAATAAACCATCCGGACGGTGTGTTCACCCCCGGGCACGGCAACCGCTCGAAAATCATAATCCGCCCGGTCTATCCTTGCATCATGCCCATCAACTGTTGCGTGCCATCCTTTATCATAGACATCAGAAAGAAATAATAATTTAGGGACAGCGGATTTTGACTGCAATACGACTTCGTTGGCGGTATATTTCACAATATCCACGCTTCCTTCTCCCGATAGCGGCAGCAGCACCGGTTCTTGTTCTAATACGACAGTGTCCTTGGGATCAAAACGTTCTGAATAGAGAGCATCCAATATACTCTGATCATCAGACCGCACAAGGAAAGACGAGGCTAAAAAAGCACGAGGTAAGACACGTGAGTTTTCATATATCTGATAATGTTTATTTCTATATATACTTTTATAATTCGGATAACTCCAATAGGGATACGTCCATGGCTGACGACCGTCACTCAAACGATGCGCGAGTAGACGCACACCTAACACCTGCATAGCCAGCTCAGAGAATTTACCCGATTTGGGAAATTGTACCACTGACCGCTCCAGTACTCGTATTTTTCCTTCATTAACGGAACTGATAAACTCACCATACCGCTTTTGGTATACAGCGTCGTATCCCTCTATACCAGACAAAAAGAATCCATTCGCGACCTCTCCCCCAAGATTGCCAAAAAATCTATCATATCCGATATTCTTTTTTAGAAATGTTAAAATATCCACTTCGGGATAGACATATTCCCGCGGATCAAATGGCATCCACTTGCTCGTGTACCGGAGCATATCAAGCGCTGTAAGTACTACAAATAATCCTATGATTAGCGTACGGATGGTTTTCCCCCGTCTGAAGAAACCGGCCGTAGCTATGACACAGAACCCAACGGCGAGACTGGTAGGAAATAAGAGATTTCTTCGGACGATCAGAAGTTTATCAGGCGTAAACGGCCTCATGATTACCACAACACCCCACAGCGCCACGAGAAACACACCGATAATCAACAAAAAAGTATAGATTGATGAAACTTTTTTCTTTTCCCAATCTTCCCGGATCCCATCCAATCCATACGATGCAATGACGCTGAACGAAAAACTCACCAGAACTATGATTCTTGCCGCATAACTCGTCGAAATTGCCGGTACTTTGAGCCAAGTGACCAACGTATTGAGCGGTGACGGAGTTGCCATGAGCAGTGAAATGACGGCAAGTCCAAGAAAAAATCCGATGTGCTTGGTTTTCCGTACAATGGCAACGAGACCCAACATCAGTGGTACGACACCGACGTACGATGCCCACTCTGCATAAAACCCAAACCAATCGTTACGCGTCACAGGATTACCATAAAAATCAGGAGCAAATATCGTGATGAGATATTGCCATGCGATGCCTCCACCCTGGGTAAATAATTCACTCCGCACAGAATGGCTATATGCTTCCATTGATAACAATATCTGTGGCGAACTCACCATGAGACCAAAAACAACCGCTAAGCCTAGCTCTAGCCCAGCCTTAATCTGCTTGGTTAGGTACGCTTGATAGACAATAAAAGCAGCTAACGCCATGAGTACGTAGATACTCATCTGAAAATGTCCGGAAAAAAATGACCATGCAAGGGCTAATGACATGATGACCAGGTTCGACGTGGATCGTTTGGCAACATGCATGATAACCAATGCCATAAGAAGGGGTAACCACAATACAGCCCAACCGAGTGTCCCGTATGCCATCCAGGCCGTCAAAAATCCGCAAAACATAAACGCTATGGATCCAATGAGGCTCGCAGTCTGCGACCGCTTCAAACAACGAAGGAAAAAATACATAAAAAACCCAGCCAACAGGGGCTGAAGCAGAATGCTTATACTCCATGCGTCGAGAAACGGTAATAGAAAATAGAGGAGATTTACCGGAGTAAATACAGCTGTTTGATAATTACCAGCATGGGGAGTACCGGAAAAACTATAGGGATTCCATAGTGGAACCTGCCCCTGCTTCCAACTATCAATTGTAATTTTTTTCCAAGGATATATTTGAGAGATAATATCCGGCATCGCATTATTTTTGACCGGCATGCCGTACTCGGTGCTCCAAGGTGGAAAAAACGTCACAAGATAGGTACTAGGAAGCGGAACGAGTTTCTTCAGAAAATATGGTGAAGAAAAAATAAACCAGATACTCGCTATTATTATTATCGGCCAAAATTTTAAAAGTATTTTTTTCA
>CAYHFH010000038.1:0-8576 GCA_964355865.1 uncultured Gammaproteobacteria bacterium | reverse complement strand
CCTCCCGCATAATACGATTCCAGATAGGTGAGGCTCCTGTCACACCGGAGGCGAGGCTCGGATGCATCGGAGAATTATCGTTATTCCCGACCCACGTCCCAACGACGACGGAGGGAGTATAGCCCATAGCCCAGTTGTCCCGTTTATCGTCAGTCGTTCCGGTTTTGGCTGCAACGGATTTGCCGGCAATAAAAAGGTAAGAACGCAAACCGAATATTTCTTTCCGTGCGTCGTTATCCGAAAGGATGTCGCTCACGAGAAAGGCAATTTCCGGACTCATCACCCGCCGGCCTGAGGATGGCTTATGTTCATACAGCGTTTTCCCTTTGCTGTCGACTACCTTGAGGAGTGCCACCGTTTCAAACCGTTCTCCTCCCGCGGCAAATACACCAAAGGCCTGGGTAAGTTCTAAAAGTCGGACCTCGCCGCCACCTAACGTAAGCGATAATCCAATCCGTTTAAGATTTTCGTCCGTGGGCTCGAGGGAGGAGAGTCCCATGTCGTAGGCAAGTCGCAAGCTGTCGCGGACTCCGACGAGCGCGCTCACCTTGACGGCAATCGTGTTTATGGAATTGGCAAGCGCATACCGCAGCTGCATGGGCCCCCGGAATTTACTGTCATAATTTTTAGGATTGTACTCGGGTTTGGTCGTGTCCCCTGAGGGATATTTCGTATCCACATCCATGAGGAGGGTCGCGGGAGAATATCCTTTCTTAAACGCGGCCGCGTACATAATGGGTTTGATGGCGCTTCCCGGCTGACGCAGCCCTTGCGTGACCACATTAAATTTAAATCCACCCGAGTCCGTCGCCGAGTAATCTTTGGACCCTACCATCGCGAGGATCTCTCCGGTTTTGGGATCGATGACAATAGCCGCTCCATTGCCCACTTTAAGTTTTTTAGCCTTTTCTACCTCTTCTGCCACCGCGGTCTGCGCTTTTTCCTGGAGTTTCCAGTCAAGGGACGTCGTCACCGTAAGTCCTCCAGCAGCAACTAATTTTTCGCCGAATTTATTTTCGAGAAGTTCCCGGACGTATGCCACAAAGTGCGGCGCCCGGAGTCCTTCGTTGCCTTGGGCAAATTGTATTTTCTCCGCGTCACCCCGCGCTTTTTCCTCCTGAGCTGCTGAAATATAGCCATCGTCCTTCATCCGCCGAAGCACATGCTGCGTCCGTCCCACGTATGCTTTCTCATCTCCGGAAAAGGGCGAGTAACGGCTGGGGGATTGGGGAAGACCGGCGATAATTGCCGACTCCACAAGATTGAGCTCCTTTACCGGTTTACTGAAATACAACTCGCTTGCCGCCTCTACTCCCACAGCCGTCCCGCCATACGGCGCTTCGTTGAGGTACATGCGCAAAATATCATCCTTGGTATATTTGCGTTCGATCTGGATGGCAAGAATTGCTTCTTTTATCTTGCGTGGGACGGTACGCTCCTGAGTGAGCAATACATTCTTGACCAGTTGTTGGGTGAGCGTCGATCCTCCCTGGAGATTACGGAACACGAAAATGTTGAGAAGCGCCCGGAGTATTCCGGTCCGGGACAGTCCCTGGTGTTTATAAAAATCTTTGTCTTCTACGGCAATCGTTGCGTCTTTCAGTTGTTGCGGGATATCTTCCCATTTCACGAGAATCCGGTTTTGATCTTCAAAGATATCATAGAGTTTCTCGCCGTTTCGGTCGAGAACCACCGTCGAAAGCCCATCGCTGCGTTTTACTTTATCCGGCCGGGGTAAGTCTTTGGCATACCAGGCAAACACAATGCCGATAAAAAGCACACTCCCAAGAAACAGAAAAAATGCTACGATGGCCAAGGTAGACCACGTTTTCATTTTGAGTCGTCCCGATCCGAACGTTTTTTTCCATTGTCTCTGAAAATGCGCTTCTCTCCACATGGTTTCTATTGTACGTGGATGAACGGGCACTTGCAATTTTTGTCAAAATGTGGTATAGTCACGATTACAAGTTAATAAAAGCGTTGAAGGAGTTTTTAAGTAAATTGTGTTTTGAGACAAGAGAGAGGAGACGGATGGTGCAAGATCTCCCGATAAAACAACAATTGAAATACCCTCCTGAGCTGATAGATTGAAATAAAAAGTAAATCTTTCCGGGTACGCCCGTAATAGCAGAAAGATTGTGTTGCCTGAAGCAAAGCAATCGAAATGAGGCTAAGGTAGAATCCCGTCTCGACGGGATTTTTTGTGGCTATTAGAAGCCATCCTTAGCGAACCAAGGTGGTACCGTGTTCGAATCGAACGCCCTTGTAAATTTCCAAGCATGTCTTGGGAGTTTGCAAGGGCTTTTTGATGGCTCGTTTACAAGCGAATTCAGATTCGAGAGCTTACGAGCCGATCAATCCGCCTAACGTCGCAGCCTGAGCCGCGCTACGAATAGTAGGTAAGGCGAATGCTAAGACGAGGAGGATATTTAGCTGAGGTGGCAGAGTTTGGCAATTGCCCCTGACTGTAAATCAGGTGCCCTACAGGGCTTCGGAGGTTCAATTCCTCCCCTCAGTACTTAGTTGTATTAGCGACAAAAGGAGGTGATACATATGGGATCAATTATTGAAAATCTCGGTATAGTTCATGAAGGAACAACTGCACTTGATAATCAAGTGCGCTTAGGGTTGGTTCTAGCCACCGGAATGGCCGAAATGTTTGCTATTGCCGCAACTGTGCAGCCACCGGAAGTTGCTTTAGGTGGCAGCTTCGTGGTAGGCACAGCAACTGCGATTGAGGCTTTTCATCAGTTGGAAAATTTGGGAATACGTTGTGGTTGGGCAAGCCCACCGGGAAGGGACGAGGCAAGTAAGCTTCGGGACGCTAAAGCTCGATCTGAATTTGAGGAAGGGTAACTATGAATAAATTTGAGTCACTGCAATCATTATTCGCTGAGGATCTTAATCAGATTCGAAAGGACGTCCCTGAAGCAGCATGGCAAGAAGGCGTCGGGATAAACGTGGCATTCGGTGTAACGAATACCGAGATACCGGCGCGCTTCTTGTCTGGGTTTGTCCCTTCAGCAGAGCTCGCTGAAACCATTCAGTGGCAACAAAAAATCGACGCACAATTGCGTATCTTTGTGCCGTTTCATCTCGCTGTCCGCTGTGGCGTCGATGAATCAAACGCCACGACAAACAGAGACCAAGGGACGCTGATGATACATAAATTTCATGAAGTGTTTCATCCAACGTTGGACTGGTTCCTGGACGAGGATCTTCCGATGAGTGAACACGCTATTGACACGCTTTCAAAGTGGTCAGAAAGGTGGCTTGAGGATAATCAAAATATAGATACAGAATGGGAAAAAATGGTTCAGTCAGCGCGACGTCGGGGCGATGCGGAAACGGCAAAAATATATGTTCCTCATCATGTATTTGGTTGGCAGGATTGCTGGGAACCGTCTCAATTTTTCCAAGCAATTCCGTCTCAGGTGACGTTCAATTGCCTCTCGGAAGCTGAAGAGCCATTTCAAATTATTCGCAATGAAATGATCAGGTTGATTCATGAAGTCAATCCTGAATTACTTGTTGATGGAATACATACTGACTTGACAACGACAGTGTGCAGACGACCACATTACTTGTCCGTACGAGTCGGAGGACACCAGGAACCGACCGCGACTGACTTATTACAGCTTGGCTTTGAGCGCACAAAAAATGAATTACATGATATGACCAGTGTAGGCTCAAAATTCAAAAAAGCGCATGAAGATCTTGTCACGCTGGAACTGCACATCGATGACATGCGCAGTAGACAACCTGGACTACCAAATATTGAAGAGTTCGTTCAAGAGATTGCCCGCGGGGATGCCAGAGAGGCTAAATGGGGCAGACTGTAAATCTGCTGTGTCCAAAAAACACTTCGGGGGTTCAAATCCCTCTCTCCGCACCACGTCAAACGTGGTCGTTACGTCGAGTCAAACTCGACTGACACATTTGACCGTGTAGTTTGACACGACACATATGAAAACAAAAAAGAAAATTTTAACTTTTCTACAAAATGAACCGCTCATCGAAGCGGGACTTTGCGGTGGTGCAATAGAAGCGTTGGCCCTCTCTGACCCAAAAGACAAATCTCTATTTTTTGGCATTGGACTGTGTACAGCCAAAGAGCCGGCAGTCGCCATACCTTTTGACATTCTTAGCTTTTTCCTCGTTGCCGAACGACTACGACAATTCCTGGGTATGGCGCGGGTCATTGTGCTCCTTGCTGACACCCACGCGCTGACAAACAATTTTATGACACCAGCTCGTGTTCAGAGGTTGACCCAAAAAACTTCGCAGACGCTTTCTGGCATGATACGAAATCTAGACTTAAATAACTTTGAACTTCTTGTCCATTCAGATATAGCAGCTCAACAATCCTTTACAAAAATTCTCGAGAGCATACCTACTTTAGATAACCAGTACTTGCGTCACGAGATAGCTGATATCAGCTGGCTTGTGAATCACAGAATGGTCGTCCTTAAACTTGGCTGGTCTATAGACAGTTCGCCGGTTCCTTGTGGTCACGACGAGCGATTCTTTGATACCGCACTCCGAAAAATTGCATCCGTTTCAATTAGCTTTTTGTACCTCAAGGCTGGGAGAACATTCGATAAACACAGACAAAAGGTCTCTCCGTACATAGCTGTGTCCGAAGAACCGAGAATAATCATTGACACAAACGAAAATGTTCGGGGTAAGTTTGATGCCGCCCGCGCCTCTTGGGGCGATAACCATTTCGGCGGAACGCGGAAACATATCGCGGATATCGTGAGATTGTTTGAAAAACTGTTCGGCCAGCTTCCGTCCTTATCGCTCGAACAAAAAATCGAACACATGATGAAACGAATGACAAAGGAGGAAACTCTATGAACACACAAACCAAAAAAATCGATCAGGTAATGACGCGGGGAGTCCACGAGGTAATAGGCAAGGATAATGTTATTGCCATGCTTCATGCCGGGAAACCCCTGCGTATCAAATATGGTATTGATCCGACGGCAACATCATTTCATCTTGGCCACACCGTGCCACTTCGTAAACTCAAAGAGTTTCAGGCACTGGGACATATAGCCGTATTCATTATCGGCGACTACACGGCACAAATCGGTGACCCAGTTGGCAAGAGTGAAACACGAAATATGTTGACGCTCAAACAAACGCAGGATAATGCAAAAAAGTTTTCGAATCTTGCGGCTAAATTTATCGATATCAAAAAAACGGAGGTACACTTCCAGAGTTCGTGGTACAACACGCTGACACTCGAACAAACCATCCGACTCATGGCGACGGTCACCAAAGAACAGCTCATGCGACATGAGACGTTTCGCATGCGCGAGCGCACAGGGAAACCTCTGGGCTTCCATGAGATGTTTTACACGCTTCTCATGGCCTACGACAGCGTCATGGTCAAACCGGATATAGAAATCGGCGGACCAGATCAAAAATTTAACTTTCTCACGACCCGCCAGGTCATGGAAAAATTCGGCCAACCACCGCAGGACGCCATGCTCCTCACGTTTTTACCGGGCACTGATGGCGCGGAGAAGATGAGCAAAAGCGCCAATAATTTCGTTGGATTGGACGAAAATCCGCTGGTGCAGTTTGAAAAACTCATGAAAATCCGTGACGAGGATATCCCAATATTTTTTGACCTTGCAACCAATCTAAAAAAACAAGCAACTTTCTCGCTACATCCATTGGCCGCGAAACGGCTACTTGCACGCACTATTGTGTATGATTGTCATGGAGAGCAAGCCGCCATTGATTCAGATCAACAATTTTTTACCGCTCATCCGCAATTGAAAAACATGATATAGTTAAATAATTCTATGGATGCAATTGAACATTTACTCACCAGAGGTGTCGACAAAATCTATCCCAGCCGGGAGGAACTGGAGAAGGTGCTGCGCAGTGGCAAGAAGCTTCGGCTCTTTCAGGGCTTTGATCCGACGGGCACCAAACTCCACATTGGCCATGCCGTGGGATTTCGTAAACTTCGTCAATGGCAAGACTTAGGCCACGACGTTATCTTTCTCATCGGCGACGGGACGGGCCAAGCGGGGGACCCGTCGGGCAAGAAAACAGCACGCGATACATTTTTTACCAGCGAAGAGCTCCGCAAGAACGGCAAGGACTACGTCTTACAGTCCTCCAAAATTGTCCGGTTTGATGGCCCCAATCCCGTCAAAATCCTTTACAACGGCGACTGGCTCAATAAACTCGGGCTCACCGAAATTCTCAATATTGCCGGACACTTTACGCTCCAACAGATGCTCGAACGGGATCTCTACCAAGAACGGCTGAAAAATAATATCCCGTTAAGTTTACGGGAGTTTATGTATCCGCTCCTCCAGGGATACGATAGCGTCGCTATGGAAGTGGACCTAGAACTTGGGGGGAGCGACCAAACATTCAATATGCTCGCGGGCCGCAGTTTAGTTGGCTCCATACTGCATAAGGAAAAGTTTGTCATGACAGTTCCACTACTGACTGACGCCAAGGGCACGAAGATAGGGAAGTCAGAAGGCAATGTGATTGGACTTACCGACGCGCCCAATGATTTCTTCGGAAAAATCATGTCCCTTGGCGATGACGCGATTGTCAACTGTTTTACGCTTCTGACCGATACGCCAAGTGAGGAAATTCAAGAGATGCAAAAGAAAATGGACGATGGTGAAAATCCTATGCTATTCAAAAAACGTTTGGCCTTTGAGCTCACCAAACAATTAAACTCCGAGGAAGATGCAAAACAAGCACAATCGGCTTTTGAACAGACGTTTCAGGACCGGCAAGCGCCTACATCCATGCCCGAATTTACGACGAAACAATCCGAATGGAACCCAGTCGACCTTCTCGTTGCATCGAAATTGGTCAGCAGCAAGTCTGATGCCAAACGCCTCTTGGAGCAAGGTGCAGTAGAGATCAATGGAAAAGCGATCAGTCATCAGCTATCAACTATCAGCATAAAGAATAGTGATATACTCAAGGTGGGGAAGAAAAAATTTCTTAAAATAATAATATGAATTTTTTCAGAAAACATGAGCTCTTTTGGAAAGTGATTGTCGTGATAGCGAGCCTTGCGCTTGTCGCGTCTTCCTTCGTGCCGCTCCTTTTTGGAGGACTATAACTGATATAACGATCGTACCTGTTATAATCGTTATATGGATCTCACCCTTTCTACCCCCGTCCAATATGTCCCGCGTGTGGGGCCTGCACGGGCTAAGCTTCTTGCTAAACTCGGAATCGAAACCGTCCGCGACCTCCTCTATTACATCCCATTCCGTTATGATGATTTCTCGATTGTGTCTCCCATTGCCCGGGTGCAACCCGGCGAAACCGTCACCGTCGGCGGCACCGTTACCGCATTTCATAATGCGTTCACCAAATCCGGCAAAAAAATGCAGGAAGTAAAAGTAAGCGACGAGAGTGGCGTGCTTGATGTTATCTGGTTTAACCAACCCTTTCTCGTGCGCGTGCTTCCCGTGGGAACCCGTGTACGCCTGGCCGGAAAAATCGACTGGTACGGTCACAAACTTGCCATGTCCTCCCCCTCCTACGAGGTGACAGGGCCTGGCCCTGTCAATGGTGAAAGCCTTCACACTGGCCGATTGGTCCCTGTCTATTCAGAAACCGCAGGACTCACGTCCAAGTGGCTACGGGGCAGGATTGCATTTGTTTTGGAGACGATGGTTAACCATTTGACCGATTCAATTCCCAAGTCTATCCAAACCCACCATCATCTCGTACCCCTTACCCAAGCCATACAAAAAATTCATTTTCCTGAATCAATCGAACAAACAGAAGATTCCCGCCGGCGGCTCGCGTTTGATGAACTTTTTTTCCTACAACTGCGTGCATGGCATGAACGTCGCGTCTGGGAACAAACCAAGAAATCCCATACATGTCAGGTAGACGAAAAAAAAGTCACCGAACTCATCGCCTCGCTCCCGTTTACCCTGACGGACGACCAACGCGGATCAATTGATGAGATCCTGCATGATTTGACAAGACCTTACCCCATGAACCGGCTCCTGGAAGGCGACGTGGGGTCCGGCAAAACGGTTGTGGCGATGATTGCCATGTATGTAGCTCATCTCAATGGATTTCAGTCCGTCCTCATGGCGCCAACACAAATACTCGCCGAACAACATTATAAAACCATTAAAGGATTTCTCGAACCGTTTGATGTACGGGTGGGCCTTATAACAGGATCACAGAAAATAGAAGAATCCCAAGTTGTGTCACCCCCGCGTACGCGGGGGTCCAGTGAAAAACAAGCTCTGGATTCCCGCCTTCGCGGGAATGACAACCGAGAACATAACAATATCCTCATCGGTACCCACGCCCTTCTATCAAAAAAATTAAAATTCAATAAGCTCGGTCTCGTGGTCATCGATGAACAGCAACGCTTCGGAGTCCTGCAGCGCTCGGCACTTGAAGAAATGTCCAAACGGGGAAAAACTCCCCATTTGCTCACGATGACGGCAACCCCCATCCCGCGGACCATTGCCCGGACGATTATGGGCAATCTGGACCTCTCGGTTCTCGCGACCATTCCCGATGGCAGGAAAAAAATTAAAACATGG
>CAYHFH010000037.1:0-8651 GCA_964355865.1 uncultured Gammaproteobacteria bacterium | reverse complement strand
TTTGCCGTCGCCTGGTGGAGAGAAGGAGAAGTAGTCGGCGTAGAAATTGAGAACCCAGAACTCGTCAAAACCCAAAAGTCCATCTTTGAAATTCTTTGGAAACTGGCAAAACCAGTGAATGGGAAGTGATTATCGCTTTTTCGGAAGATTTTTGAAGAAGCGTTGGCGGATGTGTTTGGTCGTCTCGACACTTTGCTCCTGAAGTTTCTCAATCTGGGCAAGGGCGGTGTCGAGTTTCTCGGCTGCTGCATCGGTCAAATCTTCCTTCTTTTCCTTTATCTCATCGACGACTTGTTCTTTAATATCTTCTCCTTGCTTGACGAGATCTTTTCCCCGCTTTTCCATCTCCTCAAGTTTCTCCTGCAATTCTTCGAGAAGATCTTTGCCTTTATCTTCAAGTACCTTTCCGGTTTTCTTCCCTTCCTTTGTCCCCATGAAAAAAAGAAGAAGCGCACCCAGAAGGCCTCCGATGAAAAATCCAAACCAAAATCTATTATCGTGATGATGTTCGTTATTCATAGATATATGTCATCCTCGGGCTTGACCCGAGGATCCAGCTTATCATACTCTGGATTCCCGCGTTCGCGGGAATGACAGATTACAAATCACTCTCTTTCTTCCCCCGGAATGCGCTGAATAGTGATAACCCCGCCTTCACCCCACTCATGAGACCCGCGACACTCGTAAACCCGGAGCTCACTGTTCCGGTCACTTTCGTCGCGTCGGTAAGCATCGTGTTTACTTTCTGGAAAGAAGCCCGCATTTCTTTGAGGATATACCAAACCTGGACGCCCAGGAAGACAAACAGTGCGGTAAGAATGAGGCTGACGGCAATGATCGTAAGTTGGACAGGATCCATCACTCTCCACTTTACACTCTCCAGTCTCTTCCGTCAACGAGGATTTGTCTCTTCCGTCTGACTCGTGACCGTCCGCTTTACTAAAGAAGTCTTCCCATACCGGCTTGTCGCAATAACCGTGATGATATTCGTACCGGGTTCGAGGGCAATCTGATCAAAAAATTTTCCGTCTCCGCGTACAAGGATCGATATGCCATTGACCATCACCGTTGCGTCCGGATCGGTACTCCCGAGTAACTCTACCTTTTTTGTCGCAACGATAGCATTCTCCAATGGCACGTCAATCGCAAGAATCGGTGGATTTCGAAGTTGTCCATATTGGATACCCAAATAGATCAGAAACAATACCACAAACCCCACGAAAAGAAAAATAAGAAATTTGCCCGGCGTCAACTGAAACCACGCGCGGTTAAGGGACTGTGCAACTCCCTTCGGGAGAATCGCGGATTTGGTAATTTCCAAAGTTTGCCGGCGGAAAAACGCGAGGATAGTATGCGTTGATACCCCAAGATATTCTGCATAATTTTTTACGAACCCTTTGGCATAAGAAAGAGAAGGCAGACTGCTATAATCATCCGACTCAATGCCTACGAGAAACTTTGCACGGATTTTGGTCGCAGTTTCTACCTGTTCAAACGTGAGGTGTTTGGCTTCCCGCGCTTCTTTGAGGATTGAGCCGACGGTTTTCATGACTGTTGTGCTTGCTGTTGTGCTAGATAATCTTCCGCATTCTTCATGAGGACATCCCGGGGCTTACTGCCTTCCCCCGGACCGATGATGCCGGTCTCTTCAAGCTGATCAAGGATCCGGGCAGCACGCGCGTACCCAATTGAAAGCCGCCGCTGGAGAAGCGAGGCAGATGCTTTATCATGCTGGCAGACCAGGCGGATGGCGTCTTCAAACAAATGGTCATGTCCCTCGCTGTCGGACGACCCGCCGTTTCCTTTTTTGCCCCCGGCATGGACGGGTATCGTCGTCACCTCTTCGGTGTACTGGACCGGTGTATTTTTATTTTTAAGAAACTCTACAATTTTCGTGACTTCCTGCTCGGATACGAATGTACCCTGGATACGACTGGGTTTGGCTTGATCCGGTGGGACATACAGCATGTCTCCCCGGCCCAAAAGTTTTTCGGCTCCGGGCATATCGATGACGACGCGCGAGTCAACCATCGAGGACACACTGAATGCTATCCGCGCCGGAACGTTGGCTTTGATAAGTCCTGTGATGACATCGACAGACGGCCGTTGGGTCGCGAGTACCAAATGAATGCCCGTTGCCCGTGCCATCTGGGCAAGTCTATTGATACTATCTTCTACCTCCGCTGGTGCATACGCCATGAGGTCAGCGAGCTCATCAATAATAATGACGATGTAGGGCATCGCCTGAAAACCGGAAAGTTCGTTAAAACTATCGAGGGATTTCACTCCAACCTCGACAAATTGCTTATACCGGTTATCCATCTCCGTCATGGCCCAGCGAAGGGACGAAAGAATCTTGTCCGGCTCGACGATAACGGGGGTGAGCAAATGCGGTATCCCATTATATCCGGTCAGCTCGACGCGCTTCGGATCGACCATGATGAGCCGCACTTCCTGCGGTGTTGTACGGAAGAGAAGCGAACAGATCCAGGAGTTAATCAAGACTGATTTTCCTGAACCCGTCGTGCCGGCTATCAGGACGTGCGGCATTCTTCCAATGTCTCCGATAACCGGACTTCCGGATACATCCAAACCTAATGCAACGGCGAGCTTGCTCTTGGATTTGCGCATGACGTCCGACCCGAGCATATTTTTGAGTGTGACAAACTCGAGTCCCCTGTTCGGGGTTTCGATACCCACAAGCTTCCTGCCTGGTATCGGGGCTTCAATACGCACTTGTCCCGTGGGCGCGGCGAGGGCTAACGCCAAATCATTGGAAAGGGCGGTGATCTTGGATACTTTGGTCCCCAATGCAATTTCCAGACAGTACTGCGTCACAGCCGGGCCTTTGTTGACTTCGACCACATCCGCTTTAATGCCAAATCCATAAAGTGTTTTTTCGATGATCGATGCGTTATCCCGTACATCTCCCCGGTCTGCTTTGCCTCCGGGTCCGTCAGAGAGGAGCGACAATGGAGGATATTCCCAGACAGCGGTCCCTTCAGTTTTTGGTGTATTGGACATCGGACTTTGAATTTTGAGATCGGCCTTCATGCCCACGAGTGCCGGCTTCTCTCCTTGAGAGATCGGAGGCGGCGTCATAGGCATTTTTACTACGGGTTTCGCGTCATCTCCCCCCTTGATCTTGAGAATCGGTTTTTCGTCCCTACCGAATATAGCCTGATCGCGCCGCCCCGTGATCCGCTCAAGACCTGCATTGGCCCATTCCCATAGAGCTTGCGCTCCCATAAATAGAAAATTCATAAATTTATCAAGCGATGCATTAAAAAGTACGATGAGACTCATCATAAGGAGTCCTAGTGCAACGACTACTGCTCCCTCCGCGGCGATCCATCCGGAGATAAGTCCCCACAAAAATACTCCTACATCCCCGGCCCGGGTAAGGATCGCTAGGGACACAATCATCAGTCCAATGCCCAGCGGGACATTGGGCTTGCCAATATCTGATTTCACTTTAAAAAACAAAAAACTCGCCGATACGAGGAACGGAGGGAGGAGATACATGATCCATCCGACGTGGGTGGTGAGGGCATCCCGCAGAGCCACAAGAACAGCCCCTTCGCCAAAAAACGATACGGTGATGACGGCGGCAAAAAGCCACAGCCAAATGGCACCCACGGTATAGACCGTCTGCTGTTTGAGTTTAAGTTGGAAGGGACTGCGTTTCTTATACCGCTTGCGCTTCCCCCCGCCAAAGAATGACCGTTTCATATCAGATAGGAATTAGTATAGAAGGATATGGTGCTACTGGCAAGCTTTACGACAATCAGACTTCTACAATCACCGGCACGATGAGAGGGCGGCGGCCGGTTTCTTTGACCAAAAGGCTAGAAAGGTTTTCGCTGATTTGCTTACGGGCAAACTGCCAGTCAAACATCCGTCCTTTTTTCAGGCGCAAAGATTGGAGAATGACATGCCGTGCATCATCCAAAAGTTTCCCTGAGTCTTTCATGTAGACAAACCCACGGGAAACAATATCCGGGCCACCCGTCACCCTGCCGGTTGATTTCTGGATGGGAATGACGACGACCACAATGCCTTCTGTGGCAATCGTCTGCCGGTCGCGGAGAACAACTTGTCCCACATCCCCCACTCCTAGTCCATCAACCATGACATTCTCGAGCTCTACCGTTTCTACGACGTGGGGTGCATTATGCGGAGAAAACTCGAGTACCTGTCCCTCTTCCGGGATGAGGACATCTTTTTTGTCATACCCCAAGTCTTGGGCAAGACGGCGGTACTGCATGAGGTGTTTGTATGTCCCGCCAATCGGGAAAAGATACCGGGGTCCAAGAGCCGAAAGGAGAAGCATCATGTCTCCCTGACTCCCGTGGCCGGATACATGGAGATCCTCCATGATGTCGCTGTAGGAAACCCGTGCGCCTTTGCGGTAGATCTGATCGATGAGGTTATTGACGTCATGTTCGCGTCCCGGAATGGGATCGGCAGAAATGATGACGGTATCTCCCTCATTAAGCGCCACAAACCGGTGATTATCGTGGGCGATGCGCGACAGCGCCGAATCTTCCTGCCCCTGGCTTCCCGCAACCACGAGAAATTGTTTCACGGATGGTACCCGTTTCAAGTCCCGGTCCCGGACCAGCGCTTCGCGGGGAAACTTCATATACCCGAGCTTGACGGACTCCTCGACATTTTGGTCGATGCTTCGGCCGAGAAACGCAACACTCCTGCCGTATGCAATCGCTAGTTCAATCGCCCGCTGGATACGCGAAATATTGCTCGATTGGGTGGTAAACAATACTTTTCCGGTTGCCAATTTGAGTTCCTTTTCTATCGTCTCCCCTACCACCTGCTCAGACGGCGTAAAGCCCGGCCGTTCGCTCCCCAATGAATCAGAAAGCAAACAAAGGATGCCCCGCTTTCCCGCGGCCGTAATCTTGCCAAGTTCCGAGAGTTTCCCGTCGAGCGGATCAAAGTCGAATTTAAAGTCACTGCCGTGGTAAAAAATGCCGATCGGCGTCTCTATGATGAGATTAGCCGCGTCCGGCACCGAATGCGTCACGCGTGCGAATGATACGGTAAACGCACCAATGGTTAACGTTTTATCAAAATCCACAGCCGTCACCCGGGTGTTGAGCTTCACCTCCCGGAGCTTAATGTTGACAAACGCAGCAGTGAGCGTCGTCCCCCACATGGGAATATTCCCAAGTTTCCCATACACATACGGAATCCCGCCAATGTGATCATCATGCCCATGGGTGAAGACGAGTCCGCGGATATATTGTTTTTTGTTTTCCAAATACCGCACGTCCGGGATGACGACATCCACGCCATACATCTCCGGATCCGGAAATCCAATCCCGCAGTCGACAATCAGGATGTCCCGGATTTTTCCATCCACCCGGTACTCATAGACAAACATGTTTTTTGTCACGTTGCCCGTGCCGCCGAGGGGAATAATCCGGACGGTATCTTTACCCGATTTCGATGTACCCTGATAGACCGTCCTATGCTGTGTTCTCCAAAAACTCATAGTTTTCAATACGTCTCCATATACTCCTTCATATTTTCTTTCGTAATGTGGTAGCTTTTTCCTTTTCCTTCTACGATCATGCGGGCGACTTTCCTGCAAAGCGCATTCATCGTGCGCTCCAGGCTACGGATGCCCGCGTCGTAACCCAAAGGCCGGACAAGCTTCGGCCAGAGATCCTCATCAATCGTTAAATTTTCTTTCGTCAGACCAGATTCGCGCATAAGTTGTGGCATGACATAATCTTTGGCAATCTTTATCTTTTCCTCATCAGAATAGGATGGCATTTGAATAGGCTCAAGGCGGTCTAGGACGGCTGTCGCAATATTCGTCGTATTATTTCCCGTTGCGATAAAGAGCACCTCAGAAAGATCGAAGGGATAATCCAGATAATGATCAGTAAACGCGACGTTTTGCTCCGGATCAAGAAGTTCAACTAAGACCCCCATGATGTCTCCACGTGTTCCCTCGGCTACCCGGTCAATTTCATCCAGAAGTATCACAGGATTACGGCTTCCGGCAAATTTAAGACCTTTAAGAATGAGTCCAATTTCTGCGTCCGGCCGGACCCGAGACTGGCCGCGAAGATCCAGGGCATCGCTCATACCGCCAAACGGGATACGGACAAAATGTCTGCCCATGGCCTCGGCAATTGACTTAGCAAGCGTTGTTTTGCCGGTACCCACGAGTCCCACGAGACAAAGAATCGGTGCCCGGCGCGCGAGGATAGAATGGGAAAGTTTGGCTTCTTTGTTTTCCGTTAATTCTTTGGCTTGCTCCTCATCCCAACGCTCCTTATTGAGCTTGAGTATTGCTAAATATTCCAAAATTCTCTCTTTGACGGGCTCCAATCCATAATGATGTTTATCCAGTATCTCCCGCGCCCGCACCAGGTCCACGATATCCGTAGTCCGCGCGTTCCAAGGCAGACTGACGGCCCACTCCACATACCGGAGCATCTGTTCGATATGCACACGGGAAGAAATGTCATGTTCGAGACGAACAATCTCTTCGAGATTTCCCTGCACACGGATTTCAAGCGCTTTTGGGAGTCGGGCGTCGATGACTTTTTTCCGGAGAATCTCAACTTCGTCAATTAATGTGGACATACTACTTCATCATAACCCAACGCCATTGGAGAAAAAAGAGTGAGGGTTTCTTGGTTACTATCTCCTACTCCCCCGGTTAAATGGCCGGTGAGGACGGTCGCCGAAATCACGGCGTTCAGGACGCGGCGGTGATACTTTCTTGGCATCTTCACCAAAGAGCATAGAAAGATTGACGCGTTTCTGATCATCTATCTCCATGACCCGTACTTTCACTTTTTGCCCGAGTGCCACCACATCATTGGGGGAACTCACAAATCCTGTGGACATCTGGGACACGTGCACCATGCCTTCTTTGCCGGGTAATACTTCGACAAATGCACCGAAGGGCAAAATCCGTTTCACTTCGCCCTCATATTCTTCGCCGGGCACCAAATCTTTCGTCAATCCCTCGACCCATTCCACGGCCTTTGCTACCGCTTCATCCGAACCAGAAATCATGACGGATCCATCATCTTCTACGTCGACCGTTGCTCCGGTCGTGGCAATAATCTGCCGGATCATTTTTCCTCCGGGCCCGATGACTTCACCAATTTTTTCGGTAGGAATTTTCACAACCTTCACGCGGGGCGCGTACTGCGAGAGCGACTTTCTTGACTCAGGAAGAGTGGCGAGCATGACCTCTAAAATCTTCATTCTTGCGTTTTGCGCCCGGGTGAGCGTTTCTTCTACCATTTCATCCGTAATACCGTCTATCTTCATGTCAAGCTGAATTGCGGTAATCCCATTTTTCGTACCCGCGACTTTAAAGTCCATATCACCGGCAAAATCTTCGATACCGAGAATATCGGTAAGAAGGACATACTTCTTGGCGTCCGTCATAAGTCCGATAGAAATTCCGGCAACCGGCTCTTTAATGGGAACTCCGGCATCCATGAGGGCGAGCGTTGAACCGCATGTTGAAGCCATGGACGTCGAACCGTTGCTCGACATAATTTCTGATACCAGACGGATCGTGTAGGGAAACTCATCTTCCGATGGAATGACGGAGAGAAGAGCGCGTTCGGCAAGTGCTCCGTGACCAATCTCACGCCGGCTTGGAGTCCCGACTCTACCGGTCTCTCCGACGGAATATGGGGGCATGCTGTAGTGATGGATGTATCGTTTGGATTCCTCGCCGATGGGGCTTTCGAGAAGCTGGGCCAGAGCCGGTGTGCCCAATGTCACGATCGTAAGCGCCTGTGTCTGACCGCGCTTGAACATGGCGCTTCCGTGCGTTCTGGGGAGTATACCCACATCGACGGAAATCGGCCGGATTTCATCAAGCTTCCGTCCATCAAACCGTTTCGCTTTGGTGAGGACCAATTCCCGGACTTGTTTTTTAAATAGCGCGTCCAGAGCCTCTTCGATCGCCTTTGCGCTTACCTGCGTGCCATACGCCTCCGCGATCGTTTTGGAAAGGGCAACGACCTCGTCACCGCCAAATTCTTTTTCTGCTTTTTTGGCAAATGCATCGGTCATTTCTTTCTTGTAGTCATCCGTGATCTTCTTTTTGAGCTCATCGGCGGCGCTTACCTGGGGCACCGTGACTTTGGGCTTACCGACTTCTTTGACGAGTGAGTCAATGAGATCAATAAGTTTGACATTGGCTTCTTTGGCTTTTTTTACCGCTTCAAAGACGACTGCCTCGGGCGTTTCACAAAATCCTCCCTCAAGCATCATGGTTTTCTCTTTGGTGCTGGCTATAACAAAGTCAAACTCGCTCTGCGCCTGCTCCGGAAGGGTTGGGTTAATGATAAACCGACTGTCCCCATTTTCATTCACGTATCCTACCCGGCACCCTGCTATCGGTCCGTTCCATGGGATAGGCGATATGGCGATAGCCGCGCTTGTGGCGACTAATGATAAAACGTCCGGATCATTTTCTCCGTCTACAGAGAGGACGGTGATGATGACCTGCACATCATGCTTATATGATTTGGGAAACAATGGACGGATGGACCGGTCAATAATCCGTCCGGCAAGCACGGCGTCATCCGTCGGCCTTCCTTCGCGCTTAACCCATCGGCTGCCTTTTATGCGCCCCCCGGCAT
>CAYHFH010000036.1:0-8676 GCA_964355865.1 uncultured Gammaproteobacteria bacterium | reverse complement strand
GCGTCGAGGGCGAGTTTGGGGGTGATGTTGCCTTGGAGTTGGGTTCGGGCGGTGAGAAGTCGGCGGAGAAGTTTTGCCTTTTGAGCGAGAGGAAGCGATGGAGAGGTGTCCAGACTGACAGGGCCAGGCCCTGTCCTATGAAGGTGGGACTCAAGGGACCGGACGGATAGATCGACGAAGGCGAGGGCATCGTCTCGGGTTTTGACTGTGGTATCGATGATTTTGAGCCGCTCCCCTACTGTCGCGAAGAGCAGTTGTTCAATCGTTTTTAAAATTTGAATTGATTCTTTTGAATCAGTCTGACAGGGTTGAACCCTGTCACTACTTTCGGAAAGACGGATTGTCTGACAGCGGGACAGAACCGTTGGAAGGAGGGCTTCGGGCTGATCGGATTCAAGATAGATGATCGCCTCGCCCGGTGGCTCTTCGAGTGTTTTCAGGAATGCATTTTGCGCTTCCGGGGTCATCGTATGGGCAGAACTTATAACTACTGCATGGGTTGTATTCCCCAGAGGGCTCAAAGAAAGTCGTGCATGAACAGTGCGTATTTGTTCAATTCCAATAGAGGTGGTTTCCGGGAGTACTGAAATAATATCGTGTGGAGATATCCTGCGTTCGTGTAATACGTCAGTTATGCGATGAGATCGTTCATCTGGTGTTCCACCCGTCATAACATATGCATGCATAGTACTTGCATTATATATGATCGCTAGTTGATAATGGATGGAGTATGCCCACGACTGCCCAAGAATTACTGACGATATTGACGGCCGACGCCCACCTCACAGAGGCGCAAGCGGATGCCATCCGGCTTGAATCACTTAATACCGGTACTCCCATAGAATCTTTACTCTCTAAACGGCAATTGGTCCCTGACGCTATCCTTATTCAAGCCCGTGCCAAGGCACTCAATATCCCGTTTGTGACACTTGAGGGTAAAGCAATTTCTCCGGATGTTGTCGAATTTATCCCTGAACCCGTCGCGAGACGGTATGTGCTCATTCCTTTTGTCTTTGATGAGCCGACCAAAATGCTCTCTGTGGCCATGCAGGACCCATTAGACTTCCAGGTCATAGAGTTTTTGGAGAAGAAGTCCGGGAAAACAATTAAGCCTTTTATGGCCACAAGCGAGGATATCATTGCGCACATCAATGAGCTCTATAATCAAAATCTTGGTGCCGATGTCACTGCGGCTCTGAAAGAAACGACCCCATCGGCGATCAAAACATATGAAGCCGGGAAACTCGGTGAAGTGATCCGCGAGGCGCCGATCGCACAAATTGTATCTGCGGTCCTTGAGCAGGCGATGAGGATACGCGCTTCGGACATCCACATCGAACCGCAAATTGGAGAGACACGGGTGCGATACCGTGTCGATGGAATTTTGCAGGAACGCTTGGCGCTCCCCAGAGGGCTCCAAGACGCAGTCGTCTCGAGGATCAAAATACTCGCTGATTTGAAAATCGACGAAAAGCGGATCCCGCAGGATGGCCGCTTTAACTTTAAAATGGGAGATAATGAAGTCGATCTCCGTGTCTCGACCCTTCCCACCGTTCACGGAGAAAAAGTCGTCATGCGGCTTCTCAAGAAATCCGGCGGGATTCCCACGATGCAGGAATTGGGCCTGCGCGGTTTATCGCTCAAAAATTTAGAGACAAGTATATCCCGGCCGCATGGCATCAATCTCGTCACCGGACCCACGGGTTCGGGGAAAACGACGACCCTCTATGCGGTACTTGCGAAACTTAATAATCCCCGGGTCAATATCATGACGCTTGAGGATCCGGTTGAGTATGAAATCAGCGGCGTCAATCAGGTGCAAATCAATCCCGCGGCTGGTCTCACGTTTGCCACAGGACTTCGATCTTTTTTGCGACAGGACCCGAACATCATCCTGGTCGGAGAAATCCGCGACACGGAAACGACGGATTTGGCTATACAGGCGGCTCTCACCGGACATTTGGTTTTCTCGACCCTTCACACCAATAATGCGGCTGGCGCCATCCCCCGGCTTCTCGATCTGGGCGCGGAACCGTTTTTGGTCGCCTCGGCGCTCAACGCCGTCGTCGGGCAGAGGATTTCGCGGCGCGTGTGTCCGACGTGCAAGCAAGAATATGATCCTGATGCGGCGGTTGCGGAGGATATCCGGAACGTTCTTGGCAAACTCATCCCAGAGAATCATCCAGTCAAGCTTTATCGTGGAACCGGTGCGGTCAACGGACAACCGTGTCAATCCTGCGGCGGATCGGGGTACTTAGGACGCATGGGTATCTATGAAGTATTTCCGGTGAGTGACCCGATCAGCAAGCTTATTTTGCAACGCGCTCCCATGGCGGAGATAGAAAAACTTGCCGTTACTGAGGGTATGATTACCATGAAACAGGACGGATATCTCAAAGCGATTGAAGCGGTGACGACACTCGAAGAAGTCTTGCGGGTAGCACAAGATTAAAATTTTATGGATATCCAACAACTTTTTTCTGAAGCGGCAAGGCTGGAGGCCAATGACCTCCATTTTATCGTAGGATTTCCTCCCATGATGCGGGTAAGTGGCAAGCTTGCGCCAATACCTTCTGAATCTATTCTGACGCCTCAGGATGCTGAAGGGCTTGCGACCAGTGTGCTCACCCCGGAACAAAAAGAACTCCTTACGACCAATAAAGAAATTGATCTCTCGGTGACGAGTCCTACGGGGCGGTTCCGGACAAACATGTATTACCAACAAGGGACGATCGCCGCTTCATTCCGTCTCATTCCGGCAAAAATTAAAACTATTGATGAACTGGGACTGCCCGCTATATGTCATGAATTTGTCAAACTGCGTCAGGGTCTTGTCCTCGTCACTGGTCCCACGGGTCATGGAAAATCGACGACCTTGGCTGCCATGATCAACACGATTAATATGGGTACGGCCCATCACATAGTCACCGTCGAGGATCCGATAGAATTTATTTATCCGAAAGGGCTTTCTATCGTATCTCAGCGTGAGATGCATGGTGATACGCATTCATGGAATGCGGCTCTCCGAAGTTCGCTCCGCGAAGATCCGGATATTGTTTTGGTCGGCGAAATGCGGGATTACGAAACGATAGCCGCAGCCCTCACCGTTGCCGAAACCGGACATTTAGTCTTTGCGACCCTTCACACCAATTCCGCGGCGCAGAGCATTGACCGCATCGTCGACGTTTTTCCGGAAAATCAACAACCCCAGGTCCGTATGCAGCTCTCGTCGGTACTCGAAGGAATTCTCGCGCAGCGCCTGATTCCGGCCATGGCAGGCGGCCGTGTGGCGGTTGCTGAAGTACTCACGGCAAGTCCAGCCGTCCGGACGACCATCCGCGAAGGAAAGAGTCATCTCGTCGATAACATCATTCAAACTTCGGGTGAGCTTGGTATGATGCTTTTGGAGACCGCCCTTGCCAAAGCGGTAAAAGAAGGCAAGATATCCGCAGAAACTGCCATCTCCTACGCGCTGAGAGTTGAGGACATGAATAGACTACTGAAGGGGGCGTAAAAAATGGCTTTTTTTTCCTACAAAGCGCGGGATAAAGACGGAGGAGTCGCAGACGGCACGGTCGAATCTCCAAATCAGGAAAGCGCTGTCAAATTACTCCGCTCCCGGGAACTGTTTGTCATATCCATTAAAGAGTCCCGCGCACAATCCGGGGTATCGGATATCCTCGCGAAGTTTAAAAAAGTGGGGTACGGGGATGTGGTCGCATTCACTCGGCAACTTGCCACCATGATTGTCGCCGGTCTATCGCTACCGGATGCGCTCACCATTCTCCGTGCACAGACGCCCAATCCTGCGTTTGTCCGTCTCATTACCGATGTCGAGGTGCAGATCACGGGTGGCGGAAATTTAGGAGATTCATTGGCTAAATACCCTGATGCGTTTAGTCCTATTTATATTGCGCTTGTCCGCGCCGGGGAATCATCCGGAACATTGGATACGGTGCTTGCGCGCCTCGCCGATACACTCGAGTCTCAGGCCGAATTCCGGAGCAAAGTCAAAGGTGCCATGGTCTATCCGGTCATCATCATGATCGGTATGTTTGCCGTCGTCATGGTCATGATGACGGTGGTCGTGCCGAAGCTTACGGATCTCTATAAAGATTTTGGTATCGAGCTTCCGACTCCCACGAAAATACTTATTTCTCTCTCGACATTTTTTGTGCATTTTTGGTGGCTCATGATTGCCGTCATGGTGGGGCTCTCTATCGCATACGGCAAATGGAAGAAAACGCCGATTGGCGAGCTTATGGTGGACAGTATTACTCTCAAATTACCGTTGTTTGGTGATCTTACGAAAAAAGTACTTCTGGTTGAGTTTACCCGGACCTTGGCCATGCTTATCAGTGCCGGTATCCATATCCTGCAGGGGCTCCAGACGCTGCGGGACTCATTGGGCAATGTCCGGTTCCGCAATGCTATCGATGAAATTAGTAAAAAAGTGGAAAAAGGTTTTCCCCTCGGTGACACATTTGCTCAGTATGATGTATTCCCACCCATCGTCTCTCAAATGATGAAGGTCGGTGAAGAAACAGGGAAACTTGATGATACGCTCGTCAAGCTTTCAAAATATTTCGAGAGCGAATCCGAACATCTTGTCCGGGGATTGACCACGGCTATAGAACCGATCATCATGATTGTGTTGGGGGTAGGAGTTGGGTTTATCGTGATATCCGTGATCACTCCTATATACAATTTGACGAGTCAGTTCAAGTGACCTATTGACAAGAGATATTCATGGGTGATACACCATAGTAAGTATGAAAAAAGTCAAAAGTCTCAAGTCAAAAGTTTTTTATAGGAGTGGATTCACTCTCATTGAGCTTCTTATCGTCATTGCGCTTCTTGGATCTCTTGCAGTCGGACTCCTGGCCACTATTGATCCGTTTGAACAACTGAAAAAAGGACGGGATACATCGTTACGCAACACGACGGCTGAGTTTTATAACGCAAATCTCCGGGCTTATGCAACGAAGGGTAATTTCATGTGGGGAACGGGAACGATATTTACTGCCAAGCCAGTCAATTCAATGGGAAGCGAAATCACAGACTTGATCAATGCTGGAGAACTTAAAAATAGATTCATCGATCTGGCAGGAACGGGTAATTTGGCGAAAATATATATCACATCTACTAGTTCGGAACACGTCGCATCGTGTTTCAAGCCAGAATCGAAATCATTCCAGGAAGATCCGGTGACGTTGTTTGCCTCTGATGGGCAAACATCAGGAACTACCTGTAAGTCTCAAACTTCAGGGACAGCGGGTACCGACTGTTATTACTGCGTACAATAACCTCAATTAAATTAGAAATCGCCTCATGGTACAATCCTCATCATGAAGAAGTCGACGTATGCTGTAGCATCTGTCATTGCGATTCTAGCATTTATCATCTATCTTTTTTTTCAGGCAACGGGAATTTTTGGCGGCGATAGCGGAGATTTGGTTACGGCTGCTTTTGAATTTGGTGTCCCCCACCCTCCGGGATATCCGCTCTACACGTGGTTTGTGTGGCTGGCAACACGAATACCTCTCTTTACCCCCGCGTGGCGGGCAGGACTTATGTCTTCGATACCACACGCGCTTACGCTCGGGTTCGTTTATCTCATCGTCCGGCGGTTAGGAAGCTCAGCAAGCGCTGGACTCTTTGCAGTCCTTATGCTCGGCGGCAATTATCTTTTTTTTCTTTATAGCACCACACCGGAAGTCTTCGCGTTTTTTGATCTATTTGTCATCCTTTCCGTTTATCTATTACTTCTTTGGAGTCAAACAAAAAAAATTCATTATCTGTATCTTTTTTCATTTGTTTTTGGACTGTCGCTTACGCATCATCATGTGATGTTGTTTTTGGTTCCTGCGGTAGGATGGTTCATAGTCAAAAATATCCAATATCCAATATCCAATATCCACTCTGTACTCAAAAAATTCAATTATCGAAAAATAATACTGTTTTGTTCATTTTCTTTTTTATTAGGATTGCTTCCATATCTGTATATTCCATTTGCCGCCCGGGGTGGGGCGATTGTCAATTGGGACCGGGCAGTTGATGTTGCCGGATTTGTGAGACTTCTGACTCGCCAGGACTACGGATCTTTCGTCGCCAACGGGTTTTATGGTGCGCTTCCCATTCATCGGCTCCTGCAGGTGAAAGCATTTGCCCAATTTCTCATCCTCGATATGACGTGGATCGGTATACTTCTGACACTGGCGGGAGGTGTATCGTTGTGGCACCGGAATCGTCAATTTTTTTGGTTCGTCTTTTTCGCTCTTTTATTTCTCGGACCGGGATTTTTCTTTTATGCGAGTTTTCCGCTCATGAACCGGTTTAGTTTGGGGACATACGAGAGGTTCTTATTGCCATCGTACACGGTGCTTTCTGTGGGTTTAGGTGTGGGTTTCGGACACGTGATCCAATGGGTGTCACGAGTCAAACGGGGAGTCCGCATGAGGTTGGCTGGTGTTGTCGGGATAGTATTATTTCTTTTGCCGGTTACATTGGGCGCCGTAACCCTCTGGAGATTTTGGGGATTGCATGGCGACCGGACGGCAGATGCATTGGGAAAAGATATCATGGAGGGGTTGCCAGTGGGATCAATTCTTTTGGTCAGCCGCGACACTCCGCTTTTTGCCAGTCAATATGTACGGTATGGGTTAGAGTGGCGGCCGGATATCAAACTTATTCATGCCAATCGACTTTGGAGCGTCGATTATCCGATAAGCCTAAAGCAGAGATTTCCGGATCTCGCCCTGCCGGAAAGCGCGCCGGGTGGATTTGCTAAAGCGTTCGTCGCATCAAACCGCGGTCAAGTATCCATATATAGCAATACAACTTTTGCCATCGATGACGGATGGTTTTGGGTGCCGTATGGACTCGTGTATAAACTTACGAAGAAAGATGAACTGCCCGCTCTTGCCGCATTTATAGACACCAACGACCGGCTCTGGAGCGGCTTTCATAATCCCCGGAATGGAATTCTTAGCCGGTATAATCATCTCATGCTTTCGGATGTGTTGAGTGTGTATGCCGACAGCCGGATCACTATCGGAAAAATTTTGCTGCGTGGCGGAAAACTTGACGATGCAAAACGGTATTTCCGTGAAGCAATAGTCTATAAAAGTGATATAGAAGAACAGGATGGGTACACGTATTTGGGGCTTGCCGAACTCTTTGACGGCAAGTGCGCCGAAGCATTATCTGCCTTAGCCAGTGCCCGGAGGGTGAGTCTTGTGCCCGATGTAAGCTTGACGCTCTACGAGAGCGTGGCCCAGCGTGATGCCTGTAACAATACAGATAAAGCAGGTGAACTTATGCGGATGTACGAAGCCGCACGGCAAAAAGAGGAAATACCATTGGGAATAAAATAGTCAGCATGAGCATCGTAATGGAAATCCGTGCACCGAGGGCAAATGAAGCTGGTTCATACGTCCATACTACTTTATGGACTCCTTTTGGCAGGAGTATGCCCCGCTCCTTGATGTTGACGGGATAGATCGGCGTTTGCATTCCATTGACCATTGCCTTCCACCCCGGATAATAGGTATCACCAACGACAAGAATTGCTTGCGGCGCCGAGACATGGGCCGTCATCGTGACGCGCATTGGTTCATCGTGTGTAATTTCGACCGTTCCTCCTTCTTGATCTTTTCCGGAGTTCAGCACAAGCGATTGGTCATGGATCAGAACGCTCAGTCCCGGTATAAACGATTGATGTGTCAGAGCTACGGCCACTTTGGGAAGAGTCGGGGTAAATACTGTGTGTGTGGCAAGATAGGCCCGGGGCAGGGCTTGAGCGTTGTGGTATGCAGTGACCGCCACCCCGGCGCTTGTCGTACTATCCAGTATTGGCAGAGGATGTTTCATATCGAGTGGAAGGGCGCTCACGATGTTTGCGCCATGATAGAGATCGAGGATGCGCTTGGCTGTGGCGCTTATGGTGGCTACGGATTCAGATGATTTTATTTCTGATCCCATGAGTGATTCAACAAGGGATGACCGCTTGAGAAAACGGCCGGCGTAGATATCCGTTTGGACAATATTCCAGTAGAGATTTCCATTAGGGGATGGCACATTGGTGAGAAATTTGTAGGTGTCGTTTGGCGTGCCCCAGCCGGTTTTGAGAAATTGTTTGTTATGGACAAGTTCCACGCCGATCGTGCGGACGGGGCCCTTCGTCGCTTGTATTTTTTTAATGAGTGGCGGTGCGGTGAGCCATAGCCGGGCTTGTCCGAACGCGTGATAATCCCAGAAGGCACCCATGAGTTGAACGCCATGGATGGCCAGAACAATGCTCACCATTACAGAAAAGAGTCCGTTCCACCTTCCGATCCTTTGGGTCATACGCGTGAGGAACCACGCAGAAGCAGATACAATTGCTATAAGGAAAATCCAGGCAAACCTGGATGGAACCCGAAAAAGATTCAAGGGCCAGACGGAATAGGCGAGATACACCGGAGAATATTTGCCGAGCATGAGAAGGAAGGAAGCACCCAACGCCACAACACAAAAAATCATAACACTCGAATTTTGCAAGGTACTACCTTGCGAGGCTACAAGGTAGTACCTTGCGAGGCTAAGGAATAGAAGGATAAGGGGAATCCATCCGATGTACAGATTGTTTTCCCAGAAAATACTGCCGTCAAATGTGGTAAACGGCGGATACGTTCC
>CAYHFH010000035.1:0-8878 GCA_964355865.1 uncultured Gammaproteobacteria bacterium | reverse complement strand
GCGCTGACAATGCAAGCAATCCAATAACGAGATAGAGAACTTTTGTATTAAACTTGGGTTTCGGGGTCATAGGAGTGGTTATTTCAGTATCGTAACTCGCTGCGGGCACCATATCCATCGTTGTCTTTTTTTTGGTCAGTGTCTTTTTCTGTGCAGTTTTTCGTTTTGTCATATTTTCTCCTTTCACGATGCGTCAATATCGCCAAAGCATACCACACGCGCTGGAAAAGCACAATGCACCGTTGTGGAATCATCAACCGCGCGATGAAGGACAAATTGATTTCAAAACACAAATTACGCAATTGGGATGCTGTGCTTTGCAGACTGCCCGACCGTGGTCGATAAGGAGATAGGTCGTTTTAAACCAGTCTTCTTTGGGCAATACTTCCATGAGCTCACGCTCAATCTTCACCGGATCGGCGTCTTTCTTGTAATCCACCTGTGTTTTAAAGCCTGGCTTTAGCCCTGGAAAGCCTGGCTTTGTGAAATGCATTTCTTTTTTGCCTCCTATGGTATTCACATCCACCAACCGCAGCCGCTGGCTGAGTCGTAACACGTGCGTATCTACCGCGATCCCCTTGACTACTCCATACGCATTACCCAGCACGACATTGGCCGTTTTGCGGGCAACGCCCGGAATCGTGAGCATTTCCTCCATCGTCCTGGGTATCACGCCATTGAATTTTTCTTTGATGAGCTTGGCCGCTGCGAGAATATTTTTGGCTTTATTATGATAAAAACCAGTAGACTTGATATCTTTTTCAAATGCAACAATGTCCGCGTTCAGATAATCGTTAAAGGTCGGATATTTCTTAAATAATTTATCCGTCACCTTATTGACCATCACATCCGTGCACTGTGCCGAAAGAATGACGGATACCAAGAGTTCCCACGAATTGGTGTATTTTAGTACTATCCTTGCGTTGGGATATATGGTTTTCAGCAGAGAAACCACGTGGGTTGCTTTCTCTTTTTTGTTTTGTACGGACTCCCCTCTTGTGATAACGGCCATAGATGCCTACAATGATAGCATTCTTGTCTTATACGTGCTGCCCCGAATACTATGACCTTTACACTCCCTAAACTATTCCCGCACTTTCACCGAGTAATCTCCTCACGACTCATTTCTAGCCTCGAAATGACGTTTTTATGGATTTGCTTGATAGCTCTTTTTGTCATCAACATATTGGCCGTACAAACCCAAATTCCTCTGTACTGGAAGCCGCTTATGGAACTATTTAAAGATCCATTTTCCGTTTCCCGGCACATTGATCTGGCTTCTCTCTTATGGCAACAGGGAAAAAATGAACAAGCACGCAATCTCATGATGACAGCACAATCTCTCTCAAAAGCAGGTCAACCTGCGGCAAACGGGGGTGGGACGATCAATGTCTTAGGCCTCACGACGAGTCCCATGGATATTCTTTCCCAATGGGAACATGAAGTTGATAAATTGAAGGATCGATACATCTTTTGGCAATCCGTGGCGATCGCCAAACCAGACTACAGAGATGCATTCGTGACACTCGCCTCACTCGCCTATCAACTGGGGAAACTCGATGAATCAAAACGCTGGCTATCGAAAGCTCAGGCTCTGGATCCCAATGATCCAACAATAAAAAAAATCTCTCCATTCATTCAGGGAAAATAATACATCACGGGGTTATTCTTTCTTAGGTTCTTTGCTTTCTTCCTTTGCTTTTTCAACCGGGGCGGCGCCTTCGGCAACGGGAGCGGTGGCGCCTTCGGCGGGCGCTACTTCGCTAGCCGCTTCTGCGGCCTTGGCCGCGTCAGCAGCCGCTTCCGCTTCTGCCTCTTTGGTGATAAGCGGTGCAATCTTGACGATCGTCAGTTCTGCCTCAGACAAAACAGTGAGCCCGGCGGGTATGGCAAGATCCTTTACTTTTACTTCCTGCCCAACATCGGAGAGTGTGGATACGTCAACCTCTATATGTTCCACGAGTTCCGTCGGCAACGCTTCCACTTCCACCTCGTCTAATATGCTCAATACGACACCACGCTTCTCGCTCACGACAACAGATTCTCCGACTAACACAATCGGCACCTTTGCGTGTACTTTTTCTTTAAGATCGACTTGATGAAATTCTACATGAAGGGTAGCTCCTGTCACCGGATGCTTCTGTACATGATGAATAAGAACGTGCCGGATCGCACCACCCACAGAAAGCTCAATTAATCCTGTCTCCCCTGCTTCTTCGTAAGTTTTTGCAAACGCATCAGAGCCGACCGTCAGGGATGCGCTCGCTACTTTTTTTCCGTACACCGTTGCAGGCAGTTGCCCTGCAACACGGAGTTTTTTTACTTTTCTCCCCAGAGAATCGCGTTTTGTGGCTGACAATGAATGTTTTTTCATGAATAAAAATTATTTTGTAAACGTGATAGTCACGTCTTTCGTTTGATCAAGAGTTGTATTGTATCGGACTTCCTTCGCGTTTGCAAGGAAACCATTGTCCTTCTCTACCCCAATAGATTTGTCTGGCAGAGCCTTCCACCCTGCAGGGTACCCGATTGCCACGTCAACATTCGCGTCTGATACCCCTGGTTGTTTGCGCAACACATGGACAAAAATCGCATTGTTGTCCGCAAAGGTCAACGGAGTGCCCATTTGGTAGCGGATCGTGATGGTGCGGCTGGTCATGGGAGGGACGGTTAAAGCCACGGCAACCACCGGCTGAGAATCTACGATCGTATCAGGGTCACGGTACGGATAGATTCTTTTGCTCGTTTTTGGCGGCTTCATAGGAATTTCCTGCCCGTCGGCAGACACGGAAACAATCAGTGTATCTTCAGGGAAAAAAGTGCGTAAATACGAGAGATAGACTCCCCCACCGGTCTCTGCTGCATCATTGGTCGACGTATTTTCATAGGTCAAAGTAACCGATCCGTCGATAATTCCCTGCTCGTCGATATCCACTCTGCTTTTTGTGGTGCGTTTGATATATGCGTTCACCTTGTTGACTCCCATGTTCGCGTCCACCATGGCTATGTGGTCGATGAGACACGGG
Source organism: uncultured Gammaproteobacteria bacterium (assembly GCA_964355865.1). Taxonomy (GTDB): domain Bacteria; phylum Patescibacteriota; class Microgenomatia; order UBA10105; family UBA927; genus CAZLDC01. Next base: position 5,852 of record CAYHFH010000035.1, on the reverse strand, counting down.
TGATCCGCGATTTGACAGGGAAAATCGTATGCGAGTCGTCCCGCCCACCCCGCTTGCTGGACGATTCCCTGGATCTTTTGACCCGGAAACCAAAATTGTACGTCCCCTGCCGAGATGGCCGTACCGATTGCTTGAAACACTGCGTGTCCTTCCTCAGCTTTTGCCGTAGTTAATCGTCCAAGGATTGCCGTCCCCAGACTTCCCAAAAAATCTTTTTTCTGTGTCGACCCTGGGAAAAAATCCGCTTTTGTGTAAAAAAGGGATTTTCCAAAAAAATTATCTTTCGAAATCCGGTCGTTGTAATCTGGGAGCTCAATGGGACCTATGGCGCCTAAAAGTTCAGTTAAAAGCGGCGTCGACACGGCAATCACTCCATCGACCTTGAGTCCTGTTTCTTTCTCGTAAAACCACGCGGCCTTCTCTCCGCTTATCGTGAAATCCGGATTCCAATTACTATCCCGCAGGTACCAGTGTTCTTGCTCCAGAAGTTCCTTGATAGGAGTGGGAGGATCGACGTGACCCTTGAGTTGTCCGTCTACGACATAGACATCCTGGATTTGAGGTGGGTCCATGATCCCATTCTCGATATTTACCAGAGCAAGACTTCCGATGAAGCCCCCCGTGGGACGAAGCTCCATACTATTTTGGAGGATGATGAGATATGTTTTTTTTCCATCAAAGCCTCCGCCTACCCGATAGAGAGACAGGAGATTGCGCGCATGAGACACTTGGACGATCGCCCGCGATGCGTAAGACTGAGCAACGGAAATCAACTGTTGACCGGAAAAAAATTGAAATGGAAAGGTATGGATTGCACCAAGTACTTCGAGTTGTGCACTCACCAAGCCTAACGCGTTGGATAGATCTTCGAGGTTCCTGCGCATGCGCTCGACGGCTACCAGAAGTGATTCTTTCCCCGGATCGTTTTCCGCCCGAAAAAATGTTGGCAATAGTGTCACGCTTTCGTCCATGAGTCCTGCTGCCCGTGTTTCCACTTCACCCAATCCCGCGGCCACACTCATCATTCGTTCCTGATTTCGAAGAAGATCGACCGCGCCTATACTTCCTGCTGCCGCCCCCATGAAACGAAGAGTCCGTTGTCCCTGGAGAGCCCAATACGAAGTATTGGCAGCCGCTTTTGCAAAATCGGTGTTGTTTCCATTTTTTAATGATTGAAATACCTGTGCTTGCGAGATTCCCACCAGACCAATTGCAAGCAGATACCACGCGATTGGCAAAAGGAGAAGGCTTATGATGATGACGGTGGTACTGACGATCATGCGTCCCGGCACCGCGGGGACTGGTAGCGATACCATCGGTGGCTTTGGATCCTCATGAATCCTTTTCTGATCGTGCCGCACGTTCTCCTCAGTCCCACCGGAAGATTTGCCAAAAAGATCATTGATGGTGCGGGCAATTCTTCCCGTATCATCCACGTCGGCACCATCGTGAATATGTGCAACCTGATGCGCGCGATCTTCCCCTGCATGCTTTGGAGTATTCGGTGCCGCATGATGGTGCATCGTGGGAATAGTAATGGGCTCTCGAGCTACCGGGATCAGGCTTCCCTCCGGGGAATATGGAGACTTTCCGCCGGTAAAAAAGTAAGCGAAGATACGCTCTGCCTCACGTGTGCTGATCGTTGACGCCAAAACGACGGCAATTTTTGCGTGAATCTGATGTTCGTCAAAAATAATCTGTGTATTCTTTTTACGTAAGATGATTGCAAACGTCTCAATTGATTTTTTTGATTGGTTTGCAATGGATTCTTTCACAAATTCATCGTCGCCGATGACAATATGGTAGGTGGGTGCAATTGACGGATTCCGGTTCTGAACGACGGCACAACCGTTCAGCTCGAGATATTCCCGTATGGGAAGGGAAAGAGATACATCCTGCGCCTCTATATGCGCTATCGGTAAATCGCTCGTCTGCGTATGTATTCTATTCGTCTGGTCGTGATTGCTCATAAGCGGGGAATCGTCTCTTTGTATTATGGCAAAACCCCACCCCGAAAACAACGGAAATTAATCGATAATGTGAGGCTAAATAGAAGAACAACACATGAGGCTTATGCGTCTAACGCTTTATTTACAAAATAATCTGCGCGCGTATTTTCTTCCCGGGGTACATACGCGTAGGTCACCACTCCCCCACACTCTTTTTCCAGTATTCGTACATCAAACGCAAGCTTTTGGAGATTCGCATCTTTAATTTTAAAATTGCCATTGAGTTGTTGAACAACCAAATTAGAATCTAAATAAAATTGGATTATTGGATTATTGGATAATTTGTTGATTGGATAATTCCGCAGATACGCGAGAGCCTCGCGTACCGCGGAGTACTCCGCCACATTATTCGTCGTCTCCCCTATCCTCTTCCCAAATTCAGCAACAAGCACTTTCGACTTTCGACTTTTGACTTTCGACTCTTCCTCTCTTTCTATCACTACCCCCACCGCCGCCGGTCCCGGATTCCCCCTCGCTCCCCCATCGGTATGAATTATATATTGCATAATGCTTCAATCAGACAAATCCGACCAATTTACCAATGAATGGAAAACAAATGTTTTAATGATTCAATCATTTATTCATTGTATTATTTATTGGTCGGATTGGTATTTATTGGTCGGATTGGTCGGATTATTCCGTCTGTTCGTAAATAACGTTGAAGGACGAATCCAGAAAAAATAAGCACAAGCCCCTCGCTTCCCACCGTAATCCATGCCGCCCCAATCGCACCGTATGTTGGAATGACGAGGATATCTAATAGTACCGTGACCATCATCAAACTTCCATAGATCACCGCTAAAACCATTTGTTTCCCAAGAGCGATCAGCGTCCACATCATGAGGCTCGAAAGGAAAAAGAACGGCAACCCGAGCGACAGCACCCGGAGGAGGGGAATGCTCTCCGTAAATTCCGGACGGATAACAGCAAGCAGGGGAGCAGCATACCATAATGTGAGACTAAAGACTACGGACGTAAGACTTAAGACAGTAAAAGATTTCTTCAGCAATGTCTTCATTTCATACGTCCTACGTCCTGAGTCCTGAGTCCTAAGTTTTAACAGCAGTAGGGGATACACGGCATTCATAAAAAACGTCGGGAGGACGATGGGCAACTCAAATACTTTATACGCCAGGCCATACAGCCCAACTTCGGCAGTAGTGCGGGTCAACGCCAAAACAAAACTATCGATCCGGAAGTACACTTGATTGAAAAGCAGGGTGATGCCTAAGGGGAGAGCAGTCATAAAAAGCATGATGGTGGTCTTCCTATCAAAAGAAATGTGAGCAAATTGTTCGATGCGACGCACAAAAAAAAGGGAAACAAACCCCGTGACACCCAAACCAAGAAGGAGGGAGGTGGTCACACCCAATACGCCCACGCGGGAAGATAAACTGTAGATAGCCAGTAGCACGAGAGCTACCGTCACAATATTGCCTGCGGTGATGGCAAGACTTGCCAAATCATACCGCAGGTGTTTCTGAAATATGGCGTTTGCCGACACGATCAATCCTTGAATGAGGATAGTAGGGGAGAAGAGGATGATGCCGAGCCGTACCAATCCGGTATATCCCTCGGAGTTTCCCTGTGGAAGAAATGACAGAACTCCAATTGCGAGAAACATTAAAAGTACCCCACCCACCATCCGCATCCCCAAGAGCGTCGCCCAATCCGTTATCCCACTATTTTCTTCTGTTTGCTGTTTACCGTTTATTGTTTGCTGTTTATTGTTTACCGTCTGCCTTCGCAGATACACGGCATTGAGTCCAAAATCGACAAGGAGATAAAAAAATGCAATGAACGTCGTGATCTTCGTGAAGTCCCCATACCCCTGTGCCCCAAATTCCCGGGCGATGAGGATGCTCACGAGAAGCATCGCCCCACTCCCGATAGCTTTCCCCAAGAGCTGGCTCACGGTATTCCACGCAACCTTCCATTTGGTAGAATTCATGAGAAGTATTGTAACTTATTTTTTGACCTCTCGTACTTCTCGTACTTTTTGTACCTCTCGTACTTCTCGAAGGCTCATCCCCGCGATAACCGTCAGTAGCAACTGCCCCTGTTGGAGCGTCAGGGGATAATGGTCCACGAGACCGAGCACAAGAATTGCGAATAATGAGGTATGAAGTATGAATAATTCTTTATGTTTTGTTTTTTCGTAATTCCTAATTCGTAATTCGTGATTCGCCCACCACAACCCAAATAGAACAATCAACCCAATTCCCACAACTCCAACTTCCGATAGCAACAGAAGATAAATATTATGCACCGGCTGCAAAAAATAAATCGTCCGGGAGGGGAGTGCCTCCGGAAGCCGCACGAGGAAGTTTCCCAATCCCACGCCAAAGAGGGGAGCGGACTGCCAAAGTTTTATAGCTGCCGCATTGAGCTGCTGGCGAACCACAACACTTTCCTCCGACTGATTATGAATCATGAAGTATGAAGTAAGCACTACAATGACGATTCCGACAAACGAGGCGACAGCAATACGAATACTTTTCATAATTCGTAATTCCCTTCGGCTTCGCTCAGGGCGGGCATAATTCATACTTCTGGCGATTGCTATCACCATCGCCACACCACCCACCATGATCGCGCTCCTGCTGAATGTCAAAAGAAGTGCGACAGCTCCCAGTACGAAGGTCATGAGGTAAAAAAACTTTTTTTTATTGGATAATTGGATTATTGGATTATTTGAATATTGTCTTGCGGAGCGAGATCCCGCTTCGCGGGAGATAATTACAAGCGACAGCACCGCCGCCAAAAAACCTCCCAGCACATTCGGGTGTGGGAATGTGGCGTACGGGCGGAGAAATTCAGGGCACCCAATCCATGACGCATTGACCCACTGACACAATGACGCCCTCGCAATCCCCGGCGTATCCGCCGCAAACGTCCGCTCGCCGAGCCACCAGAGTGGACCACCGACAGAGTGTTGCAAGGCAAATTGGGTAATTGCCAAAACCGAAGAATACAAAACTCCGACAGCGAGCGGCCAGCAGATAGCGGAAAGCGTCGGCCTCGTCCGCACGACATACCATCCCAGGAGGACAAACTCACCCGCCTTGATCCAAGAATATACCGCAACGTTTCTGTTTTCTGCAACGAAGATATTTACCGCCGTAACTATCAAAAGGGGAATTACGAATTTCGAATTATGAATCAGGGTGGGGAACGATATATGATTTTGTTTCAATTTTTTCCTAATTCCTAATTCCTGAATCCTGATTCGAAAAAATGACTCCAATCCCCAAGAAATCAGCGTTGCAAGCAGAACAATGTCAGTGAGATAAACCGTCGGTGCTAGATAATCAACGCGTCTCCCCAACACTCCCGCCCACTCCGGCCAAAAGTGTAGTCCAAGCTGGGTAGGAAGGAGTGCCAAGAGAAGCCAAAAAAACAATTGGTGCCACTTCATATATTTTTCATGTCAAGAGGTATACTCACACTATCCAAGTCCTCATTGAGCCTATCTTCAGCTTCTGCTGAGGGATTTACTCAATGAGGCATTTTTATTCTTCCAGTAAAACAAAAATCCTACTGCCCAAATTTTGTCCGCTCCCGGAGTATTTGATTCGTCACCATATAAATACAGCATGTAATCATTGTATAATACTTTTTACTCAGTATGGGTATACTAGGATCATACAGAACGATCGTTTGCCCATCTCCCAAAACAACTGAAATAGTTGACAGGTGAACCGGTAATGAGTACAATGCTCATACAATTAACAAAAGCGTTAAGTTTGGTTTCCCGCCAGACGATCCTTCGATTAACTCAGGAGAACGCTGCGTACGAAGAGTACGACGGAAGTCAACCGTAAAAATATGACAAAGCGTGTC
>CAYHFH010000034.1:0-8894 GCA_964355865.1 uncultured Gammaproteobacteria bacterium | reverse complement strand
TTGCAGACAATTCAACATCAACAGTTACAAACAGATTGGCACGATGCTGGTGAAATTTCCAGAGAATTCATCGTCGCGATGGATCGCTCGTACGAAGATCATTGGAGAAGCGAGCTCATGGAATTTCATTTTGTAAATATACCTATACGGACAGGGGAGGCATGGGTTTTTCCCGTAGGACTACCTGATGCATTATGGCTCGTGTTTAGAAACCCCACTATGAGAGTATTTTCTTGGCCGTCGTTGGAGCTCGCTTCTGACGCCGTAGGCTACAACCAAAGAAATAAAAAGATATTTGAATTTGACGAAAGAGGTACTGTCGTGGAACGAAACATACGTTCCACAGCCCCATGAACCACATACATCGTATATTGCTTATACTGATCATTGGTTTGGCTTTTGTCTTGCGCCTTTATAACATAACGTGGCCGGTGGCAGACTGGCATAGTTGGCGGCAAAATGATACCGCGGCAGTTGCCAGAAACTTTATCAAATTTGGATTTGATCCCCTCCATCCGCGTTTTGACGATCTATCCAATATTCCCTCCGGAAAAGATAACCCGATGGGTTGGCGGATGGTTGAATTTCCGATGTATCAGTCTGTGGCTTGGGGGGTGAACAGGCTCGTCCCTCGTGTACCCATAGAGATTATTCTCCGGCTGGTAACGGTCGCCGCGTCAGTTGGGACAATCATCCTTTTGTATCTCCTTATGACGCCAACAGTTGGCACACTTGCCGCTACCATCGGCGCGCTTGTATACGCGGTACTCCCATACAGCGTATTCTACGGGAGAATAATTCTTCCGGAACCGTTTATGGTGTTTTGGGCGGTGTTGAGTGTGTATTTGATGTATCGTGTATCTGAAAAAAAAGAAGTGGATTGGGGTATGATCACGTTTGCCGGCATGGCCGGCGCAATAGCCCTCCTCGTCAAGCCCACCGCAGCATTTCTCATGCTGCCTGTTCCATATTTTTTCTTCAGGCGTTTTGGCTTTTCATTGCGTTTACTTATTGGATTATTCGTTTATTCGCTTATTAGCTTATTTCCCCTATGGTGGTGGCGTCAGTGGATACTTCAATATCCTGAAGGTATACCGGTCTACGCCTGGCTTTTTAATGACGGGAATATCCGTTTTAAGGGAGCATGGTTTTATTGGCTATTTGCTAAAAGAATCGGAGAATTGATATTGGGGTATTGGGGACTTATTCCGTTTGGTGTTGGGAGTATTATGATCCCATCGAAAAAAGAAGGGTGGGTATTCCGTCTATGGGCAATCGGAATGCTCCTCTATATGATCATTATCGCCCGCGGCAATGTACAGCACGATTACTATCAGATTTTGCTTATCCCGGTTATCGCAGTGTATGTGGGGAAGGGGTTTGGTTTTCTTCTGTCTAACAGTGTTTTCTCCCGACCTATCAGCTATCTGCTATCTGTTATCTGTTTCTTATTTATGTTCGCTTTTTCCTGGTATACCATACGGACTTATTACTGGATAAACCGGCCGGAAATTGTTGAAGCCGGGCAGGAAGCGGACCGGTTGCTTCCGAAAGACGCCAAAGTCATCGCCCCGTACAGCGGAGACACGACGTTTCTGTATCAGACAAACCGTCAGGGGTGGCCGTTAGGGTTTGATATTGATGAGAAATTGAAAATGGGAGCAACACATTATGTGACCGTGGCTCCGACGGATAATGATGGGGAAACCAAAGATTTGGCCAATCGATACACCGTGCTTGTGCGAAATGACCGGTTTGCCATCATCGATCTCACGAAACCAATAAGTAGTAAGTAGATAGTAGTAAGGGGAATTTTTCCCCACCTCCCTACTACTTACTACCTACTACCAACTACTAGCTACTAACTATGAAAATTTTATTCGTTTCCGCGCTCATGCCCTATCCCCTCCATTCAGGAGGTCAGGTCAGGGTCTATAATCTTTTATCTCGCTTGAGCCGCAATCATGAGATTACCCTCGTGACATTTTTACGGAATTTGGACGAAAAGCGATATGAAAAAGATCTTTCATTTTGTAAAAAGATCATCACGGCATACCGGGGGCACGCCTGGCAGCCGGAGTATGTCGTCCGGTCGCTCTTTGGGACGAAGCCACTTCTTATGACCTCGTATGAGCAAGAAGCGTTACAGCAGGAAATTGCAAATGAATTGGAAATAGGCAGCTATGATTTGGTTCATATAGAACCATGGTATGTATGGCCGTCTATCCCAAAAACGGATATCCCAGTGGTTGCTGCGACGCATAATATAGAATATGAAGTGTATTCGGAATATGTACGGAGACTTCGTGTTGTCCCCCTGCGCCCGGGATATTATTGGGACGTCGTAAAGTTACGCTACTGGGAGAAAAAAATATGGAAACAGGCATCCCATGTGGTTTCTGTATCGGAAGATGATGCCCGCGTCATCAGGCGCTCTGTTGGATCCCGGCCAACGGTGACTGTCGTACCTAATGGTGTGGATGTCACATCATTTCCTTTTAAAATCCGGAACATGAAACGTCAGCCGGTATTTCTTTTTGTAGGAAGTTTCGCCTGGATGCAAAATAGAGACGCAGTATCGTGGTTGGTGACGGCGATATGGCCCTTGCTTCGGGTTAAATACCCCGGTTCCTCGATGAGAATCGTCGGACGCAGCTTGCCGGGAGGATTGCGGCTTGTCGTTGAAAAAGAACAGGCAATACTTCTCGAGGATGTAGAGAATATCAACGAGGAATTTCAGCAAGCGGACATCCTTTTGGCACCTATCAGGGTCGGCGGGGGAACAAGTTTTAAGGTATTGGAAGCCATGGCGAGCGGCTTGCCGGTCGTTACCACGCCGTTGGGGGCTGCCGGTCTCAACGTTGCTCACGGACATGAACTGTTGATCGGACAAACTGCAGCAGAGATTATAGAACGTGTGGACAGACTCATGAAATCTCCGAAGATGTATCGCGAGATGGCGCGCAATGCGCGCAAGACCATTGTACGCGACTATGCATGGGACTGTATAGCAGAGTCATTAGATAAAGTCTGGCATGAAACAACCAAAAAACATTCCTGATGTATCGATCATCATCGTTTCGTATAACACGCGGGAGTTATTGCATGCGTGTCTCGTTTCAATTGTTCAAGCTCATGGAAAGAGTGATTCGTGGGAAGTGATCGTCGTTGATAACGGATCGGGTGATGGAAGCGTAGAAGAAGTCAAAAGTCAATCCTTCAGCAAAGCTCAGGATGACCCTGAGCGAAGCCGAATGGGTCAAAAGTCTAAAGTCGAAAGTCTCAATATAGATCTTATTACTAACAAAACGAATGTTGGCTTTGCGGCGGCGAACAATCAGGGAATCCGAGCTTCCAGGGGTCGGTATGTATTACTTCTCAATTCCGATACGGAAGTCGCGTCAGGGGCACTCAGCGAGCTTGTTGGGTATATGGACGAACATCGCGGGGTAGGCGCGATGACCGCGCGGGTAAATCTTGCTGATGGATCGATCGACCCCGCGTGTCACCGTGGATTTCCGACACCGTGGGCTTCTTTGACGTATTTTATCGGACTTGAACGATTGTTTCCTTCCACTCGCCTATTCGGACAGTATCATCAGGGGTATAAATCTATGGGGGAGACCCATGATGTCGATTGCATTTCCGGTGCTTTCTTTTTGATTCGACGTAGTGTCATTGACACGATTGGACTGTTAGACGAGAAATTTTTTATGTACGGAGAAGATATTGATTGGTGTTTCCGTATCCGGGAGCGCGGATCGCACATAGTCTTCTATCCACGTGTTTCCATAATCCACAAAAAGCATCAAAGCGGATTAGGTCATCCTGACGCGCAAACGCGGCGCCGAACAAAACAATATTTTTATGATGCGATGAGACTTTTTTATAGCAAGCATTACCGAAAGCGCTACGGTTCAATGATTTCCTCGCTCGTTTTGTTTGGAATTAGAATAGCACGTCATTCCCGCGAACGCGGGAATCCAGAGTGTAATAAATAAGATGGATCCTCGGGTCAAGCCCGAGGATGACAAAGGAGCAATATGAGAATAGGAATCGATGCGAGACTTATTAATGAAACCGGTGTCGGAAGATATATCCGGAATCTTGTGCGTGAGATTGGTCACCAGGACAAGATAAATGAATACACCATATTTTTAAAGAAAAAAGAATATACGAGTTTTGAACTCCCAAACCCACGATGGAAAAAAGTATTGGCAGATGTAGGATGGCATAGCGTGTCCGAGCAGCTGATCATGCCCTGGCTACTTTTTCAAGCCCGGCTTGACCTCGTGCATATTCCCTATTTCAATATCCCTATTTTTTATCCCGGCCGCATGGTGGCAACTATTCACGACCTGACGATCCTCCACTTCGATACCGGCAGAGCGACGACCTTGCCGTGGATATTGTATAAATTACGACGCGTCGGATACAGGATTGCCCTTGCCGTGGGTCTCCGGCGGGTGAGGACTATCATCGCAGTTTCCCAAACGACAAAGAAGGAAATTATTGATCATTTTCATGTGCAACCGAAAAAAATTGTTGTGACGTATGAGGGGGTAGATGAAGAAGTCTCCGCCAAAGGCGGACCAGCCTCTGGCTGGAAAAGTCAAAAAAGAATTATTGAGAATCCTTACTTTTTATACGTGGGGAATGCGTATCCACATAAGAATTTGGAAACACTGCTTGCGGCTTACCGTAGGTTAATTTTTCAAGGCACTCCCTTGCAAAGCCGCAAGGGAGTGCCTTATGAAGCAAAGCTGGTATTGGTCGGGAAAGACGATTTTTTCTACCGGAAGATAAAAAAACTTGCTGCGTCTATGAATCTTGGTGAGAGGGTTCTCTATTTTGGACAAGCCGACGACGCGGAGCTCGCCAATCTCTATGCCCATGCCATTGCTTTTATTTTTCCGTCCCTCATGGAAGGATTCGGATTGCCGGCGCTTGAAGCGCTTTCTTTTGGGTGCCCGGTAATTGTATCTGACATTCCGGTTTTTCATGAAATACTCGGGAGTCAAGCGACGTACTTTAATCCACAAGATCCAGGAGATATTGCTCAAAAGATGTCACAAAATGTAGTCAAACCGAAAAACATTATATTAGATCGCTATTCGTGGTTTAAGCTTGTCTCTGATACGCTCAGGGTCTACGAGAAAATATGAAGAAACGAGATTTAGCTATTTTTGAAGGGAAGCAAATTCGTCGGGTTTGGGATGAGAAAGGAGAGAAATGGTGGTTTTCTGTGGTGGATGTCATCCAGGCATTAACAAGTAGTCCGAATGCTCGTAGTTATTGGAAAGTTATGAAGTTTCGTTTGAAGAAAGAAAGTAGTCAGGTGGTTACAAAATGTAACCAACTGAAAATGAGAGCAATAGATGGCAAGGAATACCACACTGATGCTGCGGATACGGAATCCGTGTTTCGTATAATTCAATCTATTCCATCCCCTAAGGCTGAACCATTCAAGCTATGGCTTGCCCGGGTTGGGTATGAACGTGTGGAAGAAATTCAAGACCCAGAAAAGGCGATCAATCGGGCATTAAAAGCCTACCGGAATCTCGGGCGAAGCGATGATTGGATTAACCAAAGACTGAAAAGTATAGAAATTAGAAAAGAATTGACGAACGAATGGGAAGAGCGAGGGGTCAAAGAAGGATTGGAATTTGCTGTTCTCACCGACGATATTACCCGTGCCTGGGCGGGTATAAAGACTCGTGACTACAAGAGACATAAGAATCTGCAAAAAGAAAATCTTCGTGATCACATGACCAATCTCGAATTGGTGCTGACTATGCTTGCTGAAGCTTCTACAACCGAAATAAGCAAGAAAGAACAACCCCGATCGTTTCCTCAACATCGGGTTGTTGCGCGAAAGGGCGGGGGTGTGGCAGGAGCTGCGAGGCAAAAACTTGAGAAAGAAACCGGGCGAAGCATTATAGAATCTACAAATTACCTTCCGAAAGAGAAAAAGAGATGACAAAACAGCTACGTATTGCACTCGTTTATGACCGAATAAATAAGTGGGGTGGGGCGGAGCGGGTGCTTCTTGCCCTGCATGAGATTTGGCCGGAAGCGCCACTCTATACTGCTGTCTATGATCCTGCCAAAGCGGGGTGGGCAGATGTGTTTACCGTCAGACCATCGTTTCTTCAATACGTTCCGTTTGCCAAACATCATCATGAATGGTTTCCGTGGGCGACTCCCATGGCATTCGAATCGTTTTTGTTTGATGACTATGATGTCGTGATCAGTATAACCTCGGCAGAGGCCAAATATATCATTACGAAACCGTCTACCCTCCATATTTGTTACTGTTTGACACCAACGCGGTATCTGTGGAGTGGGTATGAAGAGTATGCCCGATCTTCCCAACTATTAACGATGATGGCGCCGGTTCTCCGGCGCTGGGATATCGTGGGCAGCAGCCGCCCGGATTATTACATAGCAATATCCCAGCGTGTGAAAGCGAGAATTGAAAAGTATTATGGAAGAAGTGTCGAGAAGGTGATTTATCCGCCCGTAGACACAGATCAGTCGAAAGTCGAAAGTCCCGCCGACGCCAAGGCTATGGCGGGCAAGCGAAAGTCGAAAGTCAAAGAGGTGCCTGATGGCTATTTTCTCGTGGTTTCGAGGTTGGTGCCGTATAAAAGGATTGATCTGATTATCGAGGCATTTAACCAATTGCGGTTGCCGCTTGTTATAATAGGATCAGGACGTGAGGAGAAGTTGCTTCGCCCGTTGGCATCTGATACCATTTCTTTCGTTTCATCCTATTTGACAGACGCCCAGCTTGATGCCTATTATGGAAGTTGCCGCGCTTTTTTATCCGCAGCAGATGAAGATTTCGGTATCGCAGCGGTAGAAGCGCAGGCTGCTGGTATTCCGGTCATTGCTTACGCGCAAAGCGGGATTAGTGAAATTGTCAAAGATGGAATAACGGGAATACTTTTCCCTGAGCAGTCAAAACAAGCTATCATCGACGCAGTACAGAGATTTTTACAAACCCGGATTCAATCAAGCGCATGCACCCAAAACGCTCATCGATTTGGTAAAGAGCGATTTATTAAGGAAATGAAAGCAACGGTAGAACGATTACACGAAACATATTTTCATACACTGGATTCCCGCGTTCGCGGGAATGACACATAATAACTATGAATGCAGTCATTTTTGCCGGTGGAGTAGGGACGAGACTTTGGCCGTTGTCGCGTAAAAAGTCCCCAAAACAGTTTGAGAAGATCATCGGAAATAAATCTACCCTCCAGCTTGCCGCGGATCGTCTGCAGCCTGATTTTTCGTGGGAGAATGTATATGTCTCTACCGGCCGGGCGTACCTTCCCATCGTGCAAGCCCAACTTACGAAGCTTCCCCCTCATCATGTCGTCGGAGAACCGGAAGTGCGTGATGTGGGTCCTGCAGTGGGACTCATGACGGCGATACTTGCCAAAACAAATCCGGATGAGCCGATGGTTATCCTATGGAGTGACCATTTGGTTCGAAAAGAAGCACTGTTCCGTAAAATTTTACGTGCTGCCGGAGAAATTATCGCGTCTGATCCGGGAAAAATTATTTTTGTGGCGCAAAAGCCCAGATTTGCGAGCGAAAATTTAGGGTGGATCTCATACGGGAAACAAGTCCGACGGGTGGAAGATATTGCGTTTCACACGTTTGTCGATTTTCAGTACCGTCCGGACAAAGCCACCGCGGAAAAGTATTTAGCCAGTGGTCACCACGCATGGAACTTGGGGTATTTCGTCACGACGCCGCGGTTTTTACTCACGCAATATAAACGGTTCGTGCCAAACGTCTATGCGGGCCTCGCAAAAATCGCTGATGCCTGGGGCACAGCCACATTCGATGCAGTGCTCGGTTCGGTGTATCCCCTACTCGAAAAAATAAGCTTTGACAATGCAATTTTGGAAAAACTGGATCCGTCTCAGGCGCTGGTGGTTTCGGAAAACATTGAATGGAGTGATATCGGCGCTTGGGAAGCGCTTAAAGAAGCACTGCAGGAGGCGGAAGAAAAAAATGTCACACAGGGAAAAGTGCTCCTCAACGATACCCGGGATAGTCTCGTCTATAACTATACGGATAAACTCGTGGTAACGATTGATTTAGATGATATACTGGTCGTCAATACTAATGATGTCGTCCTCGTATGTAAAAAAGGTTCTGTCCCAAAAATAAAAAAGCTTGTGGAGAGCATGAAGGGGACTGAGCATGATCATCTCATCTAATCTATGTGGTACGAATTTATTAAACGGACAATTGATGTCGTAGGGAGTTTGTTTTTGGGCGTGTTTTTCCTGCCGGTTGCCGTCCTCACCGCTGTGGCCATAAAATTAGATAGCCCCGGATCGGTATTTGCCGATACACCGCGCCGTGTAGGAAAGGGAGGAACATTATTCCGTATTTATAAATTCCGGTCAATGATCGTCAACGCACACAAAAAACTCCGGACTGATCCCAAATTTGCCAAATTGTATTCTGAATACAAGCGGAATAGTTATAAGTTGAAAGAAGATCCCCGCGTGACGCATTTTGGTAAATTTATCAGAAAACATTCAATAGATGAAATACCCCAACTCCTGAATGTGCTGCGGGGTGAAATGAGTCTGGTGGGACCCCGACCATATTATGAAGATGAACTTACCCAACAGCAAAAAAAGTATCCGCATACCAAAGCAATGGTCGCGGTGGTGCTTTTGGCAAAACCCGGCATCACCGGATACTGGCAGGTATCAGGCCGTAGTGAAGTAAATTTTGATAAACGGATCAAAATGGACGCAGATTATGTGAGTAAACGATCGATACTTTTTGATATCGGTATACTTCTCAAAAGCCCCTGGGCAATGATCTCCGGAAAAGGGGCAGTTTAACCAACCAACCAA
>CAYHFH010000033.1:0-8922 GCA_964355865.1 uncultured Gammaproteobacteria bacterium | reverse complement strand
ATGCATGATGGAAGAATATCGGCTCGGCAGGGGTACACATGTTTGGATTGGTTTAGAGGAGCAAATAGAAGGATTAGGATATGATCGTGGGCGGGCAGTTCTTGAAGAAATAAGCAGTTTTGTGGAAACTCAAAAGTCGTTATCATTATTGGAAGCAAAAACCATATTAAGAGTATATTGTGCTCAACAAAATATTGATGTTCCCGAAATACCAGTAGAACTCCGTTCTATAATAGAGTTACATCTATAATAGAGTTATAAAATTTTTATTCGGATAAGAGCTTTATGAATAGAAAATAATCGGTATGGTATGATGGGTATACATGAAGAAGCAGTCTTCATCTCTCCTATTTTCTCCTAACTTCTCTTATCGTCTCATAATCATTGTTTTATCATTTTTTCTTCTTACTGCTTTGACTGTCAACGGAGTCCTTATTTATCAATCTCTCGAGCGGACGCGGGTCGTGAGCGTGCCGGATGGGGATAGCCTCCAGCTCTCTGACGGGAGACGGGTTCGGCTGTTAGGCATTGACGCCCCTGAGAGGGGCCGGTGTATGGCGGGGGAGGCGCGCGATCAGCTCGTCGCTTTGGCCCTGGGCAAGCGTGTCCGGCTCGAGAATCTGGTGACGGATGATTACGGCCGCACCCTGGCCAACGTGATCGTTGTAGATTGGAAACTCCCAGGCACAAGGCCAGGCCTTGAGGCTGAGTCTAAAGATGTCATCCCCGCGAAGGCGGGGATCCAGTCTTCGTTTTCCGATCCTTTACTCCAACATGCCCTCCTGTCTGCCGGCCTCGCCCGGAACCGGTCGTCATCTAGCAATCCGTATAACCAAGTGCTAAAGGATGCCCAGGAGACTGCCAAATCAGCCAAACTTGGCATCTGGAGTGACGTCTGTAGAAGTCAGATGCCCCAGAGCGACGATTGCACCATCAAAGGCAACACCCGGGCAGGGGAGAAGTACTACTACGTGCACAACTGCAGCCAATACTCCCAAGTTCTCATCGACCGCGCCTACGGCGACGCCTGGTTCTGCACCGAAGCGGAAGCCAAAATGGCGGGGTTTACGAAAGCAGCTAGTTGCCAGTAATCACTGTTGAGAGATCATTCAATCGTTCGATAATATGAATAACCCAGGATATCAGTCGCTTATTTCCTACAAATTAGCTCAAATCGCTTTTGATTTAGGATGGGAATTTGTGCCTCGCTATTACAATAAATACGAAGATAATCGTCAGCGCGATCAGATCAAGTAAGCATTGCGCTCACTCAAGCAAAATATCGTAGAAGGGTCGTCTGAGAGAAGTCTTTCGTCTAAATTAAAACTTTACGATGTCGCAAAAGCTTCGGGAGTGGAAGCCCGCGAGGATTTTGAAGATATCCTGCGACGCATGGGATTATCCCGTTGGAGCAAAGATGATATCCGGCTAGTGAACCTTCGGAAAATTTTTGAATCTACTCCCTCTCATTCCCTCTCGTTTCCCTCTATTTTCTCCTGGGTAAGGGATCAGATGGAAAAAGGAGGAAAAGATGGATTAGAAGGACAAGTAATAATAGTCAATTATGAACTGGACATTCTGATACGGTGCGGCTTTCTTCTTGATCAGCAGATTCGAGCTGTGGAGAAAATACATATGGAAGAAGGTGGATATTCCGAAAATCTGCTTAAAAAACGTCTGGAATACCGAAGAAAAATGAGATAATCTTTATACTTCCATTCTTATTTTTTTCATGCTAAACTGCCGCATGAGTGTCGAGATGGAGCCTGGAGGTGCTATTTATTTAGGTTGTACAAAATGTGGAATGGTGATAAAAACACAACCACAATATTTAAGAGCAGCGATAGAAGCTCACCCACACGATTCAAGCTTGATGGTTCCGTTGCTGGATGAAGAGGATGCGAGGTCAAGATTTGGCGGCGGTTTAATGCCATTGGAAATACGAATATGGCCTCCACCAGCAGAAGAGTCTCATGATTCCGCCCCCGATGAACCGTTAATTTTGGACAACTAACTCTCATTTTCTACCACCCACCTGGCAGCGTGCACTCTCTCCACTCCGGGCTATGCTCGATGAACTGGGGCCATCCATAGATTAAGCCGACCGTGACCCCTCCGTTGTCGCGCATCACGGGGACGTTGCCATTGAATACGTCCGGACGTAATTGACAGCTGGAATAGGACCCGAGGTAGAGTGTCAAAGGGATGGGACCTTCATGTATATCCAGTATGATTTCGTTGGTGACTGTGTTGACGACCGCAGCACTCAGGGAGCAGAGACCAAGTACCACCGCTGTCGTGCCGATCGTGACGAGCCTTTTGTGGCGGGCAATCCAGTGTCGTGCTTCTTCTGCCAACGCGAGCGCTTCAGCGCTAAAAGGATTGGAAGTTGTTTGTTCGTGAGCCATAAACGTTGTATAAATACCTGATTGAAGGCAGTGTCTGGTATTATAGGCTACGGTATTGACGCGGACAAGCCGTACATACCGGCAGTGTTTATGTTATGATCCCCCGTCAAACATGACATAGGCTGTATGGATGGCAAGGAGGGAAAAATTTGACACGAATCGTATTTTGTGGGATAGTGTGCGGAATATTATAAAAGGAGGGATATGGCATATCGATATTGTCCAGAATGTCATCTTTTTATCGGTGCACAGGACTCGTTGTTAAATGTTGCAGAGGGGCTTCATGTAGCAACGCATTCAGAAAAGGCATCCCCAATAGGTCATTTGCCTGAATATCCAGATCTTGACACTGCGTACTTAGATGGCTGTAGTGGAGATATTTTTGAATATCAAAACGGTCAACTCATCCCGCAGTCGTCATAGACTCGGCGTTTGACTTGACGCGAGAAGATTTTTGTGGGATAGTCGGCGGTATGAGTACAGGAGAAATACCAGTTTTGTTGATGTATAGAGGGTAACCCGATCTCATTTGGGTTAATCCAAATGATATAGATAAAGCAAAAAACGCATACCTCAAAAGACTTGATCCGAATGAAGACAAGAAATTAGATCCTGATCAGTTCGTTATTATGGACTTTACTGAAAATAATCTGGCAGAACACGGAGGAAGGATTCTCGATTATGATCCAGACTTAGGTTTTCATCTACCCGGTGCAATTCCGAATCACTGATCTCCTCTTCCTGCTATAATCCTCTCATGTCTCAATCCCACATCCGCAATTTCGCAATAATTGCCCACATCGATCACGGGAAGTCCACCTTAGCTGACCGGCTCCTTGAGATGACGGGGACCGTACAAATGCGCGATATGCAGGCGCAAATGCTCGATAGCAATCCCATCGAGCGCGAACGGGGGATTACGATACAGCTCGCTCCGGTGAGGATGATGTGGGACGGACATAAGACGTATGACGTAGGACATAAGAAGGGGAAGCCAATGGGTGTAGATCTCTTAAGTCATAAGTCATACGTCCTAAATCTTATTGACACTCCCGGCCACGTAGACTTTGGCTACGAAGTGAGTAGAAGTTTGGCTGCGTGTGAAGGGGCACTCCTCGTCGTTGACGCCACGCAGGGCGTGCAGGCCCAGACGTTGGCGAATCTCGCCGCGGCACGCGCCCATAATCTCACGATCATTCCGCTTATCAATAAAATCGATATGCCCCACGCGCGGATCATGGAAACGCGCGCGGAACTCGTCTCCCTTGGCTTCCGGGAGGAGGAGATGATCGAAATATCTGCCAAAACCGGAAAAAACGTGGATCAGGTGCTCTCGGCCATCATTGACCGGATACCGTCGCCCGCGGGTCTGCCGGACGAACCACTTCGCGCCCTCATATTTTCTTCCCAATTTGACGCGCACAAGGGAGTAGTCGTGTTCGTGCGGATCGTTGACGGTGAAATTAGCTTCGAGAAGGCGTCTGGCCTTGCGAAGCTAGAAATTCCCCAGCTTCATTTTATGGCTTCTAGAAGCGATGTGACACCGATAGAAGTAGGGTACTTTAATCCACAAATGGCACCGTGTGATGCATTGCGATGTGGTGAAGTCGGCTACATTGCCACGGGGCTCAAAGATGTCCGGCTTGCCAAAGTGGGGGATACGGTCCCCATTCATTCTGTCATTCCCGCGAAAGCGGGAATCCAGTCATATTCTAAACTGGATCCTCGGGGCAAGCCCGAGGCTGACAATAGAGCGTTCGTCACTCCCTTGGAAGGCTATCGCGAGCCCAAGCCGATGGTTTTCCTGAGTCTGTTTCCGATAAACAGTGATGAGTTTAGCTCCGCCCGTGAGTCTTTAGATAAACTGCGCCTCTCCGACAGCGCCTTCACATTTCGTCCGATCGCCTCGGCCGCCTTGGGTAACGGATTCCATTGCGGCTTCCTGGGGTTACTGCACGCCGAGATCGTGCAGGAGCGCTTGTCGCGGGAGTTTGATCTCAATATGATTGCCACAGCCCCATCCGTCGAGTACCATCTGATGCTTGCCCCCGGGGTTTCGCTTTCTAAGTTGGGATTCACGGCTTCCAGTATCATCGGGACGCCAAACGAAGGAGGGACGGAAGTTATCATCCAATCGGCGACCGAATTTCCCGATCCTACCGCCATCGCCGGGGTCCGCGAGCCCATTATGCAAGTCAAAATCTTTACCCCCAAGCCCTACGTCGGAGCCATCATGCAGCTTGCCCAGGAAAAACGCGGTGAATATATTGATCTGCAATATGTGGCTGAGCAGGCTGAGTTTACCTATCTCATGCCCCTTGCCGATATGATCATCGACTTTTTTGACCGGCTCAAGAGTATATCGGAGGGGTACGCGTCTCTTGACTATGAATTTTATGAATTTCAGGCGGTCGACGTCGTGAAAATCGATATCCTCGTCAATCATGAGAAAGTCGATGCGCTCTCGTTCCTGGCCGTCGGCGACCAGGCCCACCACCGGAGTATCGCCATCGTCGAGCGGCTCGCGGACGTCATACCCAGGCAGCAGTTTACTATCCCGATTCAAGGCGCGATCGGCGGCCAGATTGTGGCGCGCGCTGACGTGAAGGCGTTCCGCAAAGACGTCATCCAAAAGCTCTACGGAGGGGATAGGACGCGCAAAGACAAGCTCCTCAAAAAACAGGCAAAAGGCAAGGCACGGATGAAATTAGTAGGCCGTGTGGAGATACCACAAACAGCGTTCTTTGAAGTGCTCAAGAGGGAGTAAACTCTATTGTGTCCTATATTATTTGTTTCCCATCGCGGCGGATTTCGGCGGCCAAGGGGTCATAGTGGTTAGCAAGATCTCTCGGATGGTACGGATGAGGCTCAATCATCGTGTCCACGTTGAGCGTGAGTTTGGCAAGCATCACGCGCTCATCATACGAATTTTTCCCAAACGCCTTGGAGACGACACAGATATCCAGATCACTCCACGGTTTGGCCTTCCCTTTGGCATAAGAACCAAAGAGGATCATCTGTTCGACCGGTATGCCTTTGCGCATAAGGACGGCTCGATATTTTCGTAAAAGGTGTTGGGGCGTATCGCTTAGTATTGATTTTGTATCCATATAAATATCTCCTTTACCGTCTTCATCCACTCCAGCGTAAATGGTTGCGTCGCTTTGCGATAGAAGTCCCGTTTGTATGTGTCGTAGCGGGCCTCGATGTTCCATGTGGTGATTTCCTTGAGTTGCTCCTGTTGATTGGTCGATAATTGAAGATGTGCTTGCTGGGCAAGTTTGACCAGATCATGGATAGGAAACGGAGGATTATTTGTTTTTTTCCACACTAATCCTTTGAGCATTTTTTCGAGAGCCAAATGACAAAAGAAGAGAGCGTGGTCAAAGTGTTTGGCTTTCACCAAGCTTTGGGCGGATGCAAGTGTTTCTTTTGCTGTCGTTTGCCAGAAGACTGTGACGTCATTGGGGGACATATCTTGCTAAGTATAGCATAATGGTTGCCTCAACTGTATACAATTTTTAGCGGCGACCGGACGCGCAAGACCAAGCTCCTGAAGAAGCAAGCGAAGGGCAACGCAAAGATGTCCCGCGAAGCGGGATCCCGCTCCGCGGGAAAGTTAATTGGCCGTGTGGAAATCCCGCAATCCGCGTTCTTTGAAGTGCTCAAGAGGGAGTAAGGAAAAGGTTGCTTTTTGGAGATTGGTGAGTGATACTATACACATGATAGACTCGCAATCACTCGCGATTCTTACGGGAGTAATCAATAAACACCTCGATACGTCCCAGTATAGAGCATTTATTTTCGGATCCCGTACGGGAGAAAACCATCGCAAATACTGCGATCTGGATGTTGGCATAATGGGTCCGGTAAGTCTTCCGGCATCAAAACTCCTCCAGATTGCGGAAGATTTGCACAATTCTGATATTCCGTACCGCACGGATGTGGTGGACTTTGCAAGCGTCTCTCAAGACTTCCGGCAAAAAGCATTAGCGCGGACGATAGCACTATGACGTACCAAACCCGATTAACAGAGCTTATATCAGCATTTTCTCGACTGAAAGAAGCAGTGCCAACGGTTCGCAATCAGCTGGAGAAAGACGGGGCGATCCAGCGGTTTGAATTTGTGTTTGAACTCGTTTGGAAAACACTCAAGGATTACGCCGAAGATAAGGGGAGAATGGACGCGGCAAGTCCCAAAGATGCGTTTCGTGTGGCTGCTGACCTGGGGGTCATCGATGATCCCTTGCCCTGGTTTGAGTTTTTAAAAAGTCGTAACGAGGCCACGCGCCTGTATGATGAACAGAAAGCAGATGAGGTATTTTCTCAAATCGGAGCGTTTGTCATTGCGGTAGAAAACCTCATAGTAAAAATTTCTAAAGATTGATTCGAACGAAACGGGAGTTATCACTTCTTGACGCCATCATACGAAAGTAATACAATCGTACTAGTATGAATAGAACCGTCCTGCAAATTCCTATCGCGCCATTACTCCGGCAACAAGCTGAGGCTGTTTCTTTAGACCTTGGCTTTTCTTCGCTTCAGGATGCAGTGCGACTCTTGCTCCATAAGCTCGCCCGGCGCGAGCTCGTTGTCGCCATCCAAGACGAATCGGTCAAATTATCGAAAAAAGCCCGTGATAGATACGCAAAAATGGATGAGGACTTCCATTCTGGAAAAAATATCTATCACGCCCATGACGCCGGTTACACCTAAGCTGCGTAAATACTTGACGTATTTGGCGTGCCGACCGCACCCAATATCTAATACTGGCCCCTGAATTGTAGCCGGATCATCAATGCTAAGGTTAAAATTGATATCCGGCACGGGATGTTCGGTTAGTTCTATTGGAGTCGGATGGTCATCTTCGATAGACATTTATACATTATAATACAGTATGAGTTACTTATAAATCTCAAGTGCTCAAGCGGTGAAAGAAAATGTCAACTGTCGCGCGTAACCCGATCTGCACCCCGCTGGTCATTGAGAGAAGCAATCACCGGAACATCATTCTGCAAAAACGTTGATAATTTGCGGTGTACGTACTCCTTAGATTATCAACGTTCGTTTGTCGGTCAGGCGTCAGCCGTTAGAAGCGCGTTATCCCGTAGAGCCCACTTGAGCCTGTTTTGAGCTTGTGTTGACAGGGAAAAGCAAGGTGCTGGAAGAGGGAGTGACACAAACACGTGACACAAACACGTGATTGACATTCTTTTCTCAATGCTCTATACAATTATTATGAGTTATGGTGGCGTATATGATGGAAAAGTCCTTAGGAGATCTGATCAAGGTTGCATTATTTTTTTGGAAATCGATAGGCTTCGTATTCTGGAACCTGCCAGATTCTATGGGGGAGATGCTGATGATCCGGAAGTGAAAAAGCGAATAGAACGCGACACTCGAGTTTTTTTTGGTTTTCCATCCAGAAAAGAATCAGAGAAATAGCCAGCAATAGATACGTATTTTATGTCGGATGATGCCTCGGTTCCTAACGATCATGATGTCATCTTTTTTCCTTGACGAGTAAATACAAAAGTATTACAATCGTACTAGTATGAATAGAACCGTCCTGCAAATTCCTATCGCGCCATTACTCCGGCAACAAGCTGAGGCTGTTTCTTTAGACCTTGGCTTTTCTTCGCTTCAGGATGCAGTGCGACTCTTGCTCCATAAGCTCGCCCGGCGTGAGCTTTCATTGGCAGTACACGAAGAAAAATCGGAACCGCTCTCTAAGAAGGCAGCTGCTCGGTACGATGAAATGTATGAGGATTTCAAACATAACAGAAATGTGTATCATGCAAAAGACGTTGATGACTTACTAAGACAGCTTCGGTCATGAATATCTTTTTTCATCGTCAATTTCGTAAACATTTCAAAGAGAGAATAGAAAACCATGCAGGACTTGTCGTCCGTTATCACGAACGGGTGATGTTATTTCAAGAAAATCCGCATCACCCATTAATTCGTGACCATGCCCTCACTGGGGCAAAGCACGGTTTTCGATCGTTCTCTATAACCGGCGATATTCGTATCATTTATTTTCAGGAAGATAATGATGTACAATTTTACGACATCGGTACGCATAATCAGGTGTATTAACGAGTCAAACAGCATTTTTTGAGCTGTTCAAGAGGGAGGAGTGATTATTAATTTGGCGTTAATTCATCCGCACCTGCCTCGCCGGCAAGGCGGGCGTACTGATGATCTAAAGCAAAATTACTAGGAAAATGACAATGCGGAAAAGTTGATAATTTTCGGTGTACGTACCCCACAGATTATCAACTTTCTATAAATTTTGTGATTGACTTATTTTGATAGATTTTATATACCGAGATCATGAGTCTATTGCCTGTACGAGATTATCATAGATTACATGGGCATGATCGACACACCGCCAGAAGAGCTTCTTTACAGACTGGAAGTCAGATATTATATCAGGAAGGGTTACGTATTCCTCCATGGCTGGATATTCCTGAAATCGGAATGCCGGAGGTAATAGATGATTACATGAAGA
>CAYHFH010000032.1:0-9059 GCA_964355865.1 uncultured Gammaproteobacteria bacterium | reverse complement strand
CGGTTCTTCACCAAAAAAATCTGGCGGTTTACAACCCTCCAGTTTGCGCTATGGATGTATTATCAACTCTTCACTGTCCGTCCAACCCACGTGCTGGTGTTTCTCAACCGTCTTTCGTTTTTGGTCGCGTGGTATGTGCTACTTCTTAAAATTTTTCGGATTGCGCCGCGATTCATTATTAACGAACCGGTCGTTCTATCTCACTACCTAAAAACAAAGGATCCAAGGTGGGGGCCGCATAAGATTACATTCTCACATCGTGTAGCCGATACAATAATTGTTGCTGCCCGATCAGTAAAAGATGACCTGATTCACAATTTCCATACAGCTCCAAAAAAAATAATCTTAATTCGCAGCTGGATAAAATGAAAATAAAAATAAACACACGTGTGGCGCTCCTCCATTGGGATACGAAAATTGGGGGAATATCAAAGAGTATTCATTCCCTGGCTGCGCGGCTCCGGCGGCGCCCCTCCACAATCGTTTCCGTTTTCCTCAAGCGGCAAAACGGGGGGACTCATAACGCCGACACCAACGGTGTGCGCTATTATTATTTTTCAAAAAATATCTATTCCGGCCGCAAAATCCAGTTTGCATTGTGGCTCTTGTATAAACTCCTCATCACGAAGCCGGATTATATTGTGTGTTACCTCAACCGGTTCGCGCTCGTTGCAGTGATCTATCAATCATTCGTATGTCTGTTGAACCGAAAACCAATCATCATCGTGGGGCAAGTAGTGGTAGGAAGCACCTATCTTCGACAGTATGAATCCTGGTATTGGAAGCCCTTCCTCATCCGTTGTTTTGCCCGCGCTCATGGGGTCATCGTCAATACAAACGCAATTGCCGAGGATCTTCGTCAAAACTTTTTCGTTCCTTCTGGTAAAATATACCTCATCAAAAACTGGGTTGCCCCGGTAAAACGAGTGCATACTATGAAAAAAAGATTTGATTGCATTTTCGTCGGCCGCCTGTCTCCCGAAAAGGGGATTGAGACCCTTCTGGATACGGCTGTTTATTGTCAAACTAAAATACCTGGTTTTTCGCTTGCAATCATAGGTGACGGTGCGTTGAAAGGGTGGATGATGAAAGATGTCCAAAAAAGGGGATTGGCCCCAAATATTTCATATTTAGGATATCAAAAAAATCCCCGGAAGTTTATACGACAGGCGAGACTTCTTCTTCTTCCGTCATATAACGAGGGTCTACCCATGGTAATCCTCGAAGGATACTCCGTAGGGATTCCTGCCGCAGTAACGCCGTTTTTGGGCGCCAATGAGGCGGTGGAGCATAACAAAACAGGGATTATTGTCAGTCGCCGTGACTATTCCGAAGCTGTCTTCCGACTGCTTCGAGATGCAAAAAAATTAACGGGTATGGGAAAAGCCGCACGATTAAAAGCAAAAAACGACTTCTCCATGAAGAATCTTGATCTCTTTGTTAAAACAATATTCGCTACCCGGCGTGCATCTTAAGCCATGCGTCTGCAATCACGATGTTCCAGACGGCAAGCGCATCGTTGTGTTGTTGAGACAAAAATCCATTAATAATAGTGCTCGTTGTTTCTTTTGACAGTGCCTCCTGTAAATATTCATGGGGGACAAACGCCTGCTCGACGATGTCCCGCAACTCTCCGCGAAGCCAGTGCTCGAGAGGCAGAGAGAATCCGTGCTTTTCTCTATTCGTTATTTCCGCAGGTAAATAGTTTTGAGCCACGGACCGCAATAAATATTTATTTTGATATCCTGATCTCAAAAGGTCCGATGACAATCCCATAAATTGCATGAGCCTTTCATCCAAATATGGAGCCCGGGATTCGATGGAGTGAAGCATGGTCATTTTATCTATTTTCATGCAAAGTTGTTCTGCCACATAGTACCGGAGGTCATACTGCATGAGCCGAAGGGGAGGGGGGGCGCTCGACAACTGGTGATTATTTTCAAGTTCGCTCCAGGCTTGACGGAGAAGGCGGAGGTGCTGACGACGAAACCGGACCCCTGCATGCAAATCAATATTGTATCGCGCGGATGTATAAAGCATGTCCGGCCATCCGATGAGACTCGCGAGCATCGTAGATGGCCTTATGCTCATTGCTATCTCCGCCAACCATCGTGGCACCCTTACCCTTCCCTCCTGATGCAAAGCGTTCCTGTAATGCGGGTACCCTCCGAATAGTTCGTCTGCTCCTTCGCCGCTGAGAATCACTTTCACATGTTTTTTTGCTTCGCGTGATAAGAGATATGTTGGAAAAATCGCAGGATCAGCAAACGGTTCATCGAGATTTTTCACGACCTCATCCCACACTCCGCGGATTGATCCCCCGGTCATCACTATTTCCGTGTGTTGCGTCTGCAGACACCGAGCTACAACTTGGGATGAGAATGATTCATCATACCTGGGATGGTCAAACGCGACGGAAAACGTTTGAACGGGTTGGCGGGTATGTCGCTTTACGAGAGCAGTAAGGAGGGCCGAGTCAACACCGCCACTTAAAAACACCCCGAGTGGTGCATCGGATACGACTTTCTCTTTAACTATTGTATTGAGCGTCTTGTCTAAGGATCGTATCGCGTCGTCACTGCGCCCCACATAATCGTCCGGTGTCCTGCGGTTGTTAACAAGCGCTTTTTTTCCATACAACTGCCTATCGACGCTTCGATTGGAGAGCTCAATGGTTACCACCTCACCAGGCAGCACTTTATAGACATTCTTATAGATCGTCGTACGCAGCGGCTGGTACCCAAATGACAGATAGGTCCGTATCGCTTCTGGAGAAAAGCTTCTTCCGGCAAAAATTTTCAGTTCGGAACCAAAAAACACTTCATCCTCAGTGACGCTGTAGTACAGCGGTTTTTCGCCAAATTTGTCCCGCGCAAGCACCAATGTATTGGACGCAGAATCATATATTGCCATCGCGAACATTCCCACAAATTGATCTAGGCAGGAAGCTCCATATTGAAAAAATGCAGGTAAAATTATTTCTCCGTCGCAATGTGTTTTCGGCCTATATCCCGTGCTCTTCACAATTTCCTGTACGTTATAGAGCTCGCCGTTATAAATTAAAGACAGCCCTTTATACGAAAATGGGTAGAGGCCCCGGTGCAGATCCCGGATCGCCAGACGGTTCGTCCCAACGCTAAACTTTTTATCGGGAAATGTCTGAATCGTTGTTTCATCCGGACCACGATGGCGCATAAGCGCTAAAGCGTCTTTGGTCCACTTTCGGTGTTGATTTCCGTAACATCCTGCAATCGCGCACATATTTATTCATGTTATTATACCCTCATGAGAAATGTTGGGATGGTAATTATTCTTTTCATCCTCATCGTGGCCGCCTTCGTTGTTGGAAATAGGTCATCATCCAATGCGCCCGCGCGGGCCGAGAAAGCGCCTCCTGTCGATGTTTCAGTAAAATTATCTCAGGCAAGTCCATCCGCCTCTCCTGTGATAAAAAGAGTGAGACAAGATACATTTACCATTGAAAAAATATTAGTAAAAAAAAGAGATGATGATAAAAAAGCCGGCGACGTACACTCAAGATTAGTCAACCATTCGTTCTCCATTGACGGTCTAACTTCGGGTGTTAGCCCCGACGCACTCCATCTTGTATTTGAAAATAAAGTCGAAATTGTCGGAACAGTAGTGAGCGTCGATCATTCCGATCGGGACGTCATCCTATCTGAATTTTCGGCAACGATCAACGCTGAAAACTCCGGTTACGTCGGCAACACAAAGCAGGACTCGCTTATCCATACATCCTATACGTGCGCAAGGGGCACGACGTGTCCGGGAAAAACCGACGAACACCTGTGGTTCGGAAAAAACAGCGGCATTGAACTGGACGCCGGCGGCTGGATCAGTTTTGGTGCATATCAAATTAACGCCGGGTCGTCCAAATCCCTCACGGAACCCGAATTTATCGTGTGGTATCGCTGGCTAGAATAAAAAGGATGAATATATTCATTACCGGAGCGCTGGGATTCATCGGCTCTCACATCTCCCAACATTATCTTCTCAATGGAGATCGCGTCATGGGGCTAGACAATCGGTCGGGACAGTATCCTTCTAGGATTTATAACGACATGTTGTCTCTTTTAAAAAAACACGCGCTGTTTTCTTTTCACTCCCTGGATGTTCGGTCGCGGCTCGAGCTGGCTTCTGTGGTGCGAAATGCACAGCCAGATATTGTTATACACACCGCCGCATTAACCGGTGTTAGGGATGGTGCCCAAAGGCCCTCTGAATGCATGGAGACCAACTCAATGGGCACGCAAAACATCCTCGACGCGTGCAGAGAATATAAAAATGTTCGTGTGGTGTTACTATCCTCTTCATCTGTCTATGGAGATCAAACAGCCGGACCATTTCGCGAAAACGCACTTCTTCATCCCAGGTCTATTTACGCCATTAGCAAACAAGCGGCGGAGTCTATAGCGGAGTATTATGCGCATCAATATAAATTGCCAATGTTAGTTATTCGGCCGTTTTCCGTTTACGGCCCCAGAGGAAGAATGAACATGCTTCCGTTCTTATTGCTTCGGTCGGCAATAACGGGCCAGCCATTCCATCAATTTGGCAACAATGATTCGAACAAAAGGGACTGGACATACATTGATGATTTTGTAGAGGCAACATCCAGGCTTATCCAATCAAAAAAAGGTCAGTTTGAGGTCTTCAATATCGGATCTGGAAATCCGATAGGCATTGATGATTTTGTCGATGAATTTAAAAGACAGACCAAATCGATATTGGGAAAAACAATCATAATTAGAAAGAAACCAAAGCCTGGTTACGAAATGGAAATTACGTATGCGGACACAAAAAAACTTCGGGAGAACATCGGCCCCATATCATTTACCCCCATTCAGGAAGGCATCCGGCATTTTCTACAATTCTACCAAAAACACCAATCCGTCTACTTCTAAGCGTCACCGCTTACCTAGTCTGTCCACCCAAAAGCAGACTCTTTAAAAGGAGAAACAAAAACTTGGCATTCATAAGTGTATACCGTCTCCACAATCGTCTGGGCTCGCGCGCGAAACGGAACAACCATTCAAGCCCTACCTGCTGCATCCACGCCGGCGCCTGAGGAGCCCGGCCGGAAAGAAAATCAAACGCTGCACCAACCCCCATCAACACGGGTGAGCTCAGTTTAATTCTGTTTCGGATCATCCATAGCTCCTGCTCCGGACACCCAGTTCCAACAAACACTATGTCTGCCTGACTTTTGTTTATCTCTTCAACAATGTCCCTGTTTTGTTTTTCTGGAATTGGCCGTACCGGCGTGTCGCGTGTGCCAACGATGCGAAGCGCGTGATAGCGTCTTTGTAAATTATGCGCCAGCTCATCTGATTGGCCGCTTCTTCCTCCAAGGAGGTATACCCGCCACCCGCGGTGTGCTGCTTCCTGACACATTGTTTTCATGAGTGCGGGCCCATAAACCCGTTGAACGTGTTTGTGTCCGGCCAAGCGCAATAACCACACGAGTGGCATGCCGTCAGGAACAACGGGGTCTGCGTTGTTTACGCCGCGGCAAAGATCTTTATCGCTTTGACATTCCATGAGAAGATGCACCGCGGCTACACAAACATAGATATGTTTGTTCTCCGTTACGGACTTTTTAATAAACCCGGCTACCAGTCGGGGGGTTACGGGATTTATTCCAACAGACAGAATGGGGTGTTTACTATGCATAGTATTAAAATTCCGTCCACTCCGCATTCCCTTGAATGATCCGGGAAATTTGTTCATACCGAGAGCTTACATTCGTGTCGCTGGTGACCGCACGCAGCCCAAACGTGCAATCTTTATGCCCCCCGGACCGGGCTTCCAGGCAGGACGTAAATGCGCCTTCTGCTTTTTGTTTATTCCCCACAGCAAGATAAAAATAACCCGCCTGAGCCGATGCCCAGTAATCCTCGGGGAGCACAAATTTCATAGAAAGCACGAGAAATTCCGCATTCGTGGCATTGTGTGCCAACAGCAATGTGTCTGCTCTTTGCTGGAGGCGGGCGACTAATAATTTCCGGTCAAGATAATTAACCACCTCTGGCGCGGTGATCCGTTTTGCGTAACGATAGACATCCTCTGGGTTGCCTTCTCGTATAAGCCGATCAACCAATAAAAACGCAGCGTGAGTGCGGCTTTTTTCCTCCCATGGTCTACCCGCGCTTTCTGAGTGATCGAGGTATCCGGATAAAATTTCAGTTTTTAAATTTTTTGTTTTTATCTCTTCAAACCAAGGACGAACTCTTTTACTGATCCACGGAACCATGTCCAGGGCGGCTTCCTGCAATTTTTCTGTAACAACCAAATCTCCCAATACAAGTGTATTGCCCAACCGCATTAACCACTCTGATGTGCGCTCGCGGAGCGGGAAGTCAAGGTCCTGTTGTTGCCCGGCAAGCTCATAATAGAGTTTAACTATGATCTGTGCTTTTTCTAAAGCACGGTCTTCGTTGCCGTCCTTTTGGTCTTTCTCACCCTGTCTGACCAGAAGTCCACCAACCTGGCGCCACAGATCGTTTTTTATCCACGAGGAAAGCGACGCGATCCCGCGCACATGATGAACCAGTCCCTCATAATCACCGAGACGAACGGCATCAAAGAGTGCCTTTTTCCACACGGCGACATACGCATCTCTATATTTACCCAAATAAAAACCGGGAATAGGAGTCGTCGCGTCCAAAAAAACAAGCGCGTCCCTCGCCGGAACTTGGACTCGCAAAAGTGCTGGCTCGTGACGATCAAGCGCCCACGCGTCTTCCTCTTGTGCCCGCTTATACCACAATCCGGCGTCATGCAATTTTCCGTCTTTGTATAATCCGTCGCCCAGATCCAGCATTCGACTGGCAAGTCCCCTTCTTTGAACAAGGTCTGCTTCGTGCCCTTGTTTGGCGACGATTACGGCGGCCGCTCTTTCCCACAATTTATTTGTTACTAAATAATCAACCGCCTCAAACGCCGCCGGCCCCCAAGGGTCGGCAACTGCCAAAGACTCCCGGGCGTCCTGTCTTCGCAACGCATCGCTTTCCATTGCAGCAACCAGCGACAATGCGTCAGGGTGCGTTTTATGAAAATAACGAAGACTTTTCATGGATAATGCCGCAAGCCATGAATCCTGGTATTTATCGGGGTGATCTTTTAAAGCATCAATATTGTATGGCGCCAGGACAAACACAAGCGATTTATTGTTTAACGCGCTTGCCGCGACGCTTCCTAAAGATAAAAAATAAAACACTGTGAGGATCGATAGGAAAATGGTCACAGCGATGGATGTGCGTTGTTTATCGTGACCGCCAGTGTTGTGCAACGTTAATGAACCCATCAAGGCACAGAGAAGGATCCAAATTGAAACAAAGTCAAACGCAAATTCATACATCCCGTAGAAAAAAACCAACAGTACTCCCCACAACAATAAACGTCTGCTTTGATCGTTTTTTTGACCCTCGTCGGGCACCCACGAACCCCGAAATAAAACACATATAAGAAACAAAAATATCGACAATCCCACAAGCCCGGTTTCTGCCGCCGTCTGCAGCGGAAAACTGTGGGCAAACCAGGACCACGAGTTTGGTGCCGACTGAAGTCGCCGCGAGAGAAGATAAAACGTTCCTGGCCCGCTGCCAAAAAGTGGCCGCTCTTTAATCGCTTCTATGGCTTGCCTCCAATATTCTAGCCGGTTATCCGACGGCACCGATGGTTTGAATATAAAAGCGTTTAGTTGTCGAAAATATATACTATTTTGTTTCTCTCCCCGGGCGGACAAAAGAGCGGTTCCCAAAAACACGACAACAATTACCATCGCAACAAACAGACTGACCCTTTTTATAAATGTATTTTTATTCATTACAAATAGGGACACGAAATAAAGAACAAGCAGTATCCATGCGCCGCGGGCAAAGGTTAAAACCATCCCAACAATAAATAACCCAAGCGCCCCAATCGCCCAAATGTTTTTTTTCTTTTCAACCAAACCTATCGTGACGGGAAAAACAAACAGTAACAAACCCGCTAGGTGGTTGTGACCATAATTAGCAAATAACAAATTCATGGATGGTAAAAATCGCGCAAGAGAAGGGTTCAGAAGAAACACAAACGAGGCGATGGTGGCGACGACTCCCACAAGTAAAAGGCCCGTGGTAAACAGCTCAACAGCTTGATTCCCGGAATCGGAGAGGTTTTGATTCCGGGAATCTCGGGAAAGTCCCGAAAAAAACACATAAACCAAATACCCCTCAACGAGCCGCACGGTCGCGCTTATCGAATACCCCGCGCTATCAGAAAACGGAGTGAGAATAACGTAATACAGTATCAGGGTGATCCAGACAAATCCAACGAGGCGGGGGAGTGGCCGGAGATCCAGCTTTCCGCGCTGGTAATATCGGAATCCGTACATGATCAGAATCCCCAGCGCCCACCACACATCAACGAACGGCTGCTTTCCATCACCCAAAAACAGGGACACAAGAAGAAAGAAAAAAAAGAAAACCACCAGAAACATCGTTGATGTGAATAAATTTTTCATTGACTAATTCAGCGCTTGCTGTATGATGCATTCAGTTTACTATAAGAAGAATGAAAAAGTTTTTTCTTTTCCTTATCATTGTTTTGTCTATTGTTGCGGCGATCGTCATAAAGAAAAAAACGTCAACCAAACATCCTCAATCCGGCCTTCGTCTCTATTGGTTCATCCCCGACGGTATGCGCGCCGACCCCGACCTTTTTAACGTCTTCCAGTGGGCAAAGGAGGGCAAACTCCCCAACATCAAAAAGCTCATGGACCGTGGGTCTTATGGATATTCATATCCCAACTTTCCGAGCCACACGCCCACCAACTTTGCCACCCTTTTAACCGGCGCGTATCCTGAGGTTCATGGCGTCAATGACGGCCCGATGCACGCGCTCGGTAAACCTCTGGACAGTGTCGCCGTTGGCGGATTCCGGTCGGTTGCCAAAAAAGTGGCTCCCATATGGAAAACGCTAGAGGATGCAGGCATGAAAGTCTCCCTCATCTCGATCCCGGGCTCGACGCCTCCGGAAATCAACAAAGGGGTGGT
>CAYHFH010000031.1:0-9138 GCA_964355865.1 uncultured Gammaproteobacteria bacterium | reverse complement strand
GTCCTCTTCAAGACCTAAGGAGAAAGGAAATCCAAATATGGCTACCAATTTATTTGTTGGGAATCTTCCCTACACCATGGACAGCGATGCTCTTGGGCAATTATTTGCTCAAGCAGGAACTGTCACGTCTGCCAAAGTGATATCGGATAAGTATTCCGGTAAATCACGAGGCTTCGGTTTTGTCGAAATGGCAACCGATGAAGAGACAAAGAAAGCTATTGAAATGCTCAATGGCAAAGATGTCGAAGGACGTGCACTCGTTGTCAATGAAGCACGACCACGGGAAGAGCGACCACGAAGATAACGTAACGCAAGTAAGAAAAAACCAGGAACCCCGGTGCGCCGGGGTTTTTGGTGGTGAGAAACGTGCGTATTTGCTATCATTACGCCATCTATGTTCCAAAGTCCTACATACGGGAGTGTCGAGCTGCCGGAGGTAAGAGAGCGAATTCTTGAATTTCTTGCTGCGGACCCCGAAAGTAAGTATCAGTTGGTGGTGGGAACGGACTCCCAACCGCATAACGGCGCGGGTGTGGATTTTGTGACGACCATCGTTGTTCATCGGGTGGGCCGCGGAGGCATCTATTTTTGGAAACGGATCGTCATCAAAAAAAAGTACGTTCTGCGGCAGCGAATGTATGAAGAGGCGACGATGTCTTTGGAAATGGCTGAGACGGTTGTGGCTCTCCTTCATAAAGACGGGGTGACCAAATATGATGTGGAAATTCATGTAGACATCGGTCAGTTTGGCAAGACCCGCGAGATGATCACGGAGATCGTCGGCATGATCCGGGGCTCTGGGTATGCGGTGAAGATTAAGCCCGAAAGCTATGCGGCGAGCAAAGTAGCGGATAGATATACATAAGTCAAAAATTGAGGATCGGTTGATTTCTTTTTTCGATTGCGTGGAGAATGTTCGGCGTCTTTTCCCCAAATTGAGTGAGGAGAATCATGGCGGCGATGATATACGGCTTGTAGCCGGCCTGGGTATAGGTTTGTTTTTTATATGTTTCAAAAACTGACGCCTCCACCTCTCCCTCTTTACAGCTGACTCCGCTGATATCAGCAGGCAGGCAGTGCATATACAGCGCTTTTTCATTCTTGGTTTTTTGCATTAATTTTTCGGTACACGTCCAGTCTTTATATTTGGCGTTTTGCTGTAGGGCTGTTTTTTCCAGGGCGATCAATCCCTTATCGTCATTATTTTTGAGTAGTTCTGTCCGCTTCGTCATGATGGCATAGGAAGCCCAAGATTTGGGATAGACGATATCCGCGTCATGAAAAGCTTCTTCCATGTCGTTCGTGATGTGAAAGGATCCATCACTTTTTTTGGCTTCTATTCCTGCATAGGATTCTATCTCCGGGATCAAGTGATAGCCCTTGGGATAAGCGAGAGTCACGTTGACCCCAAAACGTGGGAGCAAGGAAATAATTCCCTGCGGCACGGATAAAGGTTTTCCGTAGGATGGTGAGTAAGCCCAACTCATGGTCAGGTTTTTCCCATGGAGTTTATCTAACCCGCCAAAATAATTGGCGAGATGCAAAAGATCGGAAAGTGATTGTGTCGGGTGATCCTCATCGCATTGGAGATTGATGACGCTCGGACGTTGGTCTAGTACGCCGTTTTCAAAACCCCATTCGGCTGCGCGGGCGACTTCCATCATGTATTCATGACCAACTCCTAAATATATATCATCGCGGATACCTATGGCACGGGTGAGAAACGAGAGCATGTTCACTGTTTCCATAACCGTTTCCCCATGGCCGATTTGGGACTTTTTTTCATCTAAGTCTTCAATCTCGAGACCCAGCAAGTTTGCGGCCGCGGAGAAGCTGTATTTTGTACGGGTCGATTTGTCGCGGAAAATGGAGACAGCCAGGCCGGAGGTAAATACGCTGGGCGAAACACCTTTTGCGTGCCAGTCGCGGAGTGTTTGTGCCACGGCAAGCGTTGCCTTGAGGTGACCCACAGATTTGTCCCAGGTCCGTAGAAAGTCGTGACCGTAGCCGGATAGATTGAATTTTTTAAAATTGTTCATAGAATTTACCATGCTTGAATGAGTCCAGAATAGATTTCTATAGCATCATCAACTTTTTGTAATTGTACGTATTCATTGGGTTTATGTATAGTGTCTTTTTGGCCGGGTCCAAACGTAACGGCACTGATACCCGCGGTAGTAAAAGCGCAAATGTCATTTGATGCGGGGGAGACGGATGCCTGTGCCTTCGGAACAAAGGTTTGGAGGAGTGTCACGATAGAAGAATTCGGCGCAGTAAACCCAAAGGACGCGGGATTTCCGAGATGAGTAATGGTCGCGTCCTTCCCTAACGTTTTTTGCAGGATCGGGATAACCTGCGCATGAAGCGTAGGAGTGGTTCTCACGTCCCACGTCGAGGCACAGACTGACGGCACTGTGTTGGGAGACGAAGTATCCGTTTGAATGCCGGTTAAACAAAACGACGGACTACCGAGTACAGGATCTCTATACTTTTCTGATAAAGATTTTCCTAAGGTAATAATTTTTTTAATAATTTTGACATGTTCCAAAACTGCATGTGTTTTGATCTGTTGCGGTTGTGATCCGTGGCCGCTATCGCCATGGGTCGCAACCTGTAGGAACATATTTCCCCTGTGGCCAATCTCTATGGTTTGGAGATCCGTAGGTTCGCCGATAATTGCTGCCACTTTTTGGTATTTCCGAGCGTGATTTTTTTGAAAATACTGTACAAACGATTGACTTCCCGATCCGTCCGTTTCCTCGCAGGAGACAAAAACAATAAACACATCCAAGGGCGGGGGAGACCTTTGGAGTTCTTGTGCCAACAGTAAGAACGACGCGATCGCGGCCTTATCATCGCTTGCGCCTAGCCCATACAGTTTTCCGTTTTTTATGACACCGGCGCCGCTTCCTGTCGGAGGAACGTTCCAGAGGTTTTCTGCCCCCGGCGTGACGGTGTCCATGTGCGCATCAAAGATTAATGCTTTGCTTGAGCCTGCCACGAACGGAATAAGGACATTGCCGTTTTGTAGTTCGGCTTGTATACCGTGGGCGTGGGCCCACTGCATGATGAATGCGGCCAATGCACGTTCCTGGCCGGAATATGACGGAATCTTAACGAGGCTAGAAAGGAGCGTTTGTGTGCTCATAGAGTTTTCTCCTGAATGATGCGTTGCGCAATAGACTCAGTTTTTGATTTTGCTTTGCTCACTATCTGTTTTTGGTTCGACACCCATGTGTTTACATCGTTGATGAGCGTTTGTCCGTGCACAAGAGATACCGCCATGGTCTTTTTGGCGCTTCCTCCGATGTGTGTCCGTTTTTCGAGTGCTCTCTGTGGGTTCATGGCGTCTTTGAGTTGTTCGTCTGTCACATGAACAGGAATGCCCAGCGTAGACGCTTTTTTCATAAGATCTTGAGCAGAAATATCAGACAAGAGTTTCCCGTGTTCTATTGCTTCATCCACGACCTGGCCTACGACGTTATAGACAAGCCTGTATCCTATACCGGAAATTTGTGATATCGCATCGGCTACATCCGTCGTCATCGAATAATATTCGGTGACTAAGTCCATCATTCTTTTTTTATTGACCGTCAGGCTCGAGATGACAGAGGCAAGCGTTCCCACCATGGACAATGTTTTTGATAATCCCAAATCAATATATTCTTTTACCTCCCGGCTGTCCCGGTTATATCCCATCGGAAGTCCGGACAAAATGTTTCCGACTATTGATGTGAATCCTATGAGTTGGGGCGCTGTTGCGCGCACGAGTTCCAACGCATCAGGATTTTTCTTTTGCGCCATGACCGATGAGCCGGTGATCGGATGCATACGCTGGGCGACGTCATCCCCGAGCCCAATCATGCCGTACTCATGGGTCGTAAACAGCAGGAGATCCTGGGTGAGTTTGCCCGCCACCAAACAAACGTCCCGCATGCCGGTCAGAATCCCTAGCTGCACAAACCCTCTGGACGATATGACATCCTGTGGTATTTCCCAAACGTTAGGGAATCCAAGAAGGTCCGCGGTATATGTCCGGTCAACAGGCCAGCTTGTTCCATACGATTCACACGCTCCCAATGGACAAAGATTATACGTTTCATACTGGTCGGTAATGGTTTTGATCGCCCTCGTAAATCCATTGAGGTACGCAAGAGCCCACTGGCCAAAACTTGTTGCCTTGGCAGGCTGCATATGCGTGTAACCGGGCATGACGGTGCCCGCGTGTGCTTTTGCAAGCGCAAGAAGTCCTGTCAGAATTGGCTGCATGTTTTCAAGAAGCCCGAGAACCGCATCGCGCAAATACAACTGTTCGGTCACCATAATCTGATCATTTCTACTTCTTCCTGTGTGGACGCTGTATCCGGCTTCTCCTGCTTTCTTTACGATGTGGGCTTCGAGCGAAAGTTGTGCCCCTTTTAGGGGATCAATAGT
This sequence comes from uncultured Gammaproteobacteria bacterium, assembly GCA_964355865.1. Taxonomy (GTDB): domain Bacteria; phylum Patescibacteriota; class Microgenomatia; order UBA10105; family UBA927; genus CAZLDC01. Next base: position 4,704 of record CAYHFH010000031.1, on the reverse strand, counting down.
AAATGTTTTTGCTGCTACCTCTTTGTTTATTTCTGTGAGCGCGGTGAGAATCTGTATCACATATTCTTTTTTGATAATGTCTTGTTTAAACAGCATGAGAACATGCGCTGTGGTAGCCCAGATATCATAGTCAACCATAGGCAGATCTAACGCTAATTGTTTCTCTGAAACAATAAACTCCGCGGTCACAAGCTTGGGTTTTTTCATACTGTTCCTCCTAATACTGTCTCGAGTATTGCCATCTGTGCCCACATTCTATTTTCTGCCTCGTCCAGGATGACCGAGTTTTTACGATCGAGCACTTCGTCGGTCACCTCGACATTTCTTCTCACCGGCAAACAGTGCATAAAGAGCGCGTTATGAGAGTGTGACATTTTTTCTTTCGTCACGATCCAGTTTTTCAGTGTGTCTCTCTTTATTTTTTCTTCCGACCAATGACCATAATGTTTGAGCGCACCCCAGCTTTTGGCGCAAACCACTTCGCTCCCTTTTATGGCTTCATCCATAGAATGACTGAAGGCAAGCGCGCCGCCACTCTGTTTTGCTCTGCGAGCCATGGCCTTCGCTATTTGAGGATCCAATTCCCATCCCGGAGGATGGGCGACGACAACGTTCATGCCAAGATCGCAGGCGGCGAGTATTTGAGAATTGGGAGTGGCCATAGGGAGAGCCTTTGGATGATAGGCCCACGTCATCACATACTTTTTTCCTTTGGGATTTTCCAATTTTTCTTTGATCGTCATGGCATCCCCCAAGGCTTGACACGGATGGTAGACGTTGGATTCCATATTGATGATGGGAACATCCGAATACTTCATAAAACTTTTTATGATGGTGTCTTTTCTTAATATTTCCCAATTGGGCACCACAACACTTTGGGGTGATGTTGTAATGAGCTCGCTTGCCCGAATGGCAAGCCCGTCGCAGTAGCGGGAGAGTACGCCGGCAGCATCTTTGATATGTTCTATCGTGCCTTTATTCATCACCGCCCCTTCTTCGTATTCAAATGTGTAACTTTCTTTGATTGGTACGTCTATGGCATATCCGCCAAGTTTTTGCATGGCGACCATAAAAGAAACCCTGGTTCTCAAGGACGGGTTAAAAAAGAGCATGCCAAGCGTTTTGCCGGTGAGAGATTTTTGGACAGCCCCCTTTTTCATAGTGAGCGCGAGATCCACGAGCTTCCGTATTTCGGATGGCGGAAAATCTAACGATGAATAGAAATGTTTTATGTGTTTGTTCATACGCCTACCCCCTTCATTTTTTCTTCAAGAATGGCGATGGTTTTGGGGATCGCGTATTGATTGCTTTCGGCGGGTATCCCGAAATTATTTTCGACATAATCAACGCCCACCTGACTGTTGACTACCGGTCCCGTAAACACATCGATCGCAAGTCCTAACTCTTTCATCTTCTGTTTGGCCCCCCAGGCGGCCATAAGATCATTAGCCGCGACCACGGTCATGACAATATGTTTTTTAAATGAGGGGTGGGTGAGAATAGACGCTACATTGTATTCTCCGATGATGCCGTCCCCAAATTCGGCAAGGATGAGGTCGGGATTTGTCTTGTTTATTTCCGTTATCACACCACAGGCTGCCCCGATGGCGTCACCGGGGGTTCCGCACGTGGACGGGAGCCCGGCATCGACAAAATCCATAACCGTACTTATGCCTGCATCCTTCATCTTGTACGGATCCTGCATGAAGGCAACTCCGGTTAGTTTTGCTCCTGCGATAGTGAGATCCTTGTCGTGAAAATAGTCGGCAAGTTTACAGATGAGCGATGTTTTGCCGGAGTCCATACAGGTTGCCAGAACGGCAACAATTGGCGCGCTTTTTTCGACTTCGTTTTTCCATGGAATGCCGAAATTTTTCATGTTGATTGTTTTTCCATCGTTGATAAGTGATCCAAGCACCTTGACTTTCATGGGTAGCCCCCAGCGTTCATTGACGCCGACAATACTCCCCACGAGGCCGCTTTCACAAAGCCAATACAACTCATCTCCGGGTTTGAGTGCGTGCGGAACGTCTCCGGCAAATTCTTTGAGTGCCCTTCTTTTCCCCAGTGCTACCGGTACCACGTCACCCTTCACGAGTTTACCGAGTCTGCCCGTGGCAAATTCCAGAACATTGTTTTTTCCCGCGTCGTCGAGCGCTTCCACAAGAATAACGAGTCCCTCTTGGGGCACGATCGAGCTTCCGATCTCTATCTTGCCTGATAACGGAACATTTTTGACTATTGATGGTATCTTATTAAGTTTCATATATATATACCCCCCTTTGCTATTTTTGGTGCTGATTCCAACGCATCTTCCTCTGTAACGACCACCATGTGCTTAATTTGATCACTTGTTAGTGTTGTTGGTCCAAAGAACACTGACTTCCAATATTTCATACAGAATTCTACCTTTAATTTTTCATCATCTATTAAAATTTTTCCAATCCTTGCTGTCGATCCAACAAGAGCTTCATATTCTTCTGGTATTGTAAAAAAATATTCATTACGCATATTGATCTCCCAAATTTTTTGCCTTTACCGCTAATACACTTTGTAGACCATAAATTTTGCTAAAGCCAACAGCGTCCTGACCGGTCCACATAAGATTTTGTTCGCCGTATGTGGCGATTTTTTTATCCATAAGCGAATAGGGACTTTTTACCCCGATGACGATGATGTTTCCTTTATGTAATTTGACTTTTACGTCGCCGGTGACCACCGCTTGACTGCTGTCTATCAACGCCTCGATGTCACCCACGACCGGATCGAAATACAATGCTTCGTGGATAAAGTTTCCGTATGCGTCCGATATCATGTCTTTCCAAAATGATTGCCACTTGGTTAAAACGAGCTTTTCGAGTTCCTTGTGGGCCTTGATGAGGATGAGAGCTGCTGGCGCTTCAAAGACCACTCTTCCCTTGATGCTGAGTATCGTGTTTCCCAGATGCATGCCTTTGCCCACGCCATGCTTGGCCCCGAGTTTGTCTAAGAAATTCATTATTTTTATTCCACCTGCGGGCTTCCCATTTACGGCGGTTGGTAAACCCTTTTGAAAAGAGATAATTATTTCCTCGCCATTTTTCGGAGCGCTCTCGATGTCCACAACCGTTGGATACACGTCGTCCGGCGGAAGTTCCCAGGAATTTTTCGTTTCTTTGCCGCCGATTGTCGTGCCGAGCATACCCTTATTCACTGAGTAATCCTTTGAGGATGTTTCAACAGGAATCCCGTGTTTTTGTAAATATTCAACCTCTTCGCTTCTGCTCATTCCGAGTTCCCTGATGGGGGTAACAATTTCGAGTGTCGGGGCAAGCGTATGGATAGCCACGTCAAACCTCACCTGATCATTGCCTGCGCCTGTTGAGCCGTGAGCGACCGCACTGGCTCCAATTTGTTTGGCGATATCGATAACTTTGGCCGCTTGAATAATCCTCTCCGGTCCTGCGCATAACGGATACACACCGCCACGAAGCACATTGGCTTTGATCACGTAGGAGACGATTTGGTGGTAGAGATCCGGCTTTCCATCGATCACGAAATGCTTGGTAACGCCCAACTCTTTCGCTCTGTTTTTGATTTTATTCATTTCCCCGCGGGTAAATCCTCCGGTGTCGACTGTCACAGCATAAACATCGTACCCCTTCTCTTTGAGATAGGGCACGCAAAATGATGTATCGAGTCCTCCCGAAAATGCTAAAACAATTTTTTTCATAATTTCACCTCAACAATTATCCACAAAAAATCCGCCGATTCAGAATCTCTCCCGCCAATAGGCGGGGGAAACCCTGAAGCGGCGGACATGTTCCGCGGTGCCACGCTTCTTCGTAATCTTAGTAAGCCAAAATGGCTACATAAAAACCTCTGTGTCAGCCCTTCGACTAGCTCAGGACTTTGCCTTGACAGAGATAAAGATTACCTTGTAAATGTTTCCTACTTTCCTTGGCCCTTCGACTACGCTCAGGGTAAAGATTTCTTCGGAAACTGGCTCGGGAGCTCGATGAGGTTGGAGCGTTTCGCTTAATAACCTCAATTCTCCTTCATCGCCATATTTAATTGTAGGGACTAGTATACCACAGATTTCGCCGGCGTCAAATTTTTTCATTTTGTATTCTTGTTCTTGATTGGGTGGTGTACTATGATGGGTGGGATAAAATACAAAGTTGATAATCCTCCCGATCTTCCCATTCGCCTTACCTACTATTCGTAGCGCGGCTCATGGAGCGATCTTGGGAGGACGTAAGAAACAGTAATTCTTCGTTTAACTCAGAAACTGTTTCTAACGGAGGAGGTGAATACATAATGAACAATAAATTAGTAGTAGGATTACTCGTTCTTCTCATTGGGGTCGGCGCAGGGTGGTATTTCCTGAAAGGGAATTCTGCGTATCCGGACATGACGAAGAACGATACAAGCGTTGTGACCCAGGAAGCTCCGGCGGTTGAACCAACTGTGGTTTTTGAAACGCAAGATTCAATCGGTGGCGTCCCTCGGGAAGACTCGGGACAAGCGATGGAGAAAGGTGGAACGGCAAAAGCAAGTGCCACGGTTTCATATGATGCGCAAGGATTTACGCCAAAAAGTGTCACCGTTCGGGTGGGGAGCATAGTTTCATGGGTGAATAAAGGAACTGGCGGAATGTGGGTGGCATCAGCCCTGCATCCGACACACCAACTCTTGCCGGGATTTGACCAGCTGAAAAGTGTC
>CAYHFH010000030.1:0-9461 GCA_964355865.1 uncultured Gammaproteobacteria bacterium | reverse complement strand
TTTGAGAGAAAAACGAGGCGTTTAGTACAGTACCATTATTCAATTAGTTTAGACTACGCTATGCCCGACCGCATTACTTCTCGATAATATCAACCGATGTTACTTTGACCGGTGTCACGGGTGTAGAATCCTCGCCCGAGGGACTCATTTTGACTTTGGCGGTGGCAATAGCATCCACGACATCCAAGCCCTTTGTCACATTCCCGAAAATCACATAGTTTTTGGGAAGCGCGGTACCCTCATGCATGATAAAAAACTGGCTGCCGTTGGTATTCGGACCACTATTTGCCATCGCAACCGTCCCGCGGGAGTACTGACCGGTAAAGGGCTCATCGGCAAATTTATATCCCGGTCCACCGGTGCCGTCGCCTTTGGGGTCGCCGCCCTGGATCATGAATCCGGCAATCACCCGGTGAAACACCGTACCGTCATAAAAATTCTTGCGGGAGAGCGAAACAAAGTTCTCTGCCGTCTTGGGTGTGGCCTTGGCATTAAGGACAATCGTGATGTCCCCTTTCTCTGTGTGAAGGATGGCGGTATACGATTTTTTCATATCAAAAGTCGTCGGTGTCGGCGTCACTACTGTTGATGTCGGTGTCACGGATATAGTTTCACTTAACACATCGACAGGCGCTTGTGTCGGACTTGGACTGGGCAATACTCTCGTTTCCGGCTTCTGCGGTGTGGGTCTCACTACCAGAAACCCAATCACCCCGATAAGGGAAACGATTGCGCCAATACCAAGGATATGTTTCCACATACGTGAGTCGTTAGTATACCACAATATTCCCTATTGATTTCCCTCTGCATTGCCCCGTATAGTAATAACCTATGGCAGATATACAAGATGCACAAATTGTGAGCGACTCGTCCACCCCACCATCCGCCGATCCCACAGTGCTCACGAGCCTTGAGTCCCTCATCAAACAGCACATTGGTTCAATAGATACGAATAAATCAGAACTGAAGAAACTCCGGGAAATGATCGCAAGCACACTGACGAATGATCCGACGTACAAACTTCATGAAGAGGAAGCCAAAAAAGCAGCAAAAGTGAAAGCCGCGACAAAGTCCGAACTCATGAAGGCACCCGCCAATAAAATACTTGTCGACAAAGCCAATGAATTATCGACAGAAATTAAGGAAGCCGATGCTTCCCTTTCCGAATACTTACGTGAGTTTGCGAGACTCACGGGATCAACGGAATTTGAAACGGATGATGGAGAGGTACGGGAGATCGTGTTTGTCGCCAAACTCATCAAACGCTCGTCACGCGGATAGTATATAGAGGTCCTGACCAAAATCATTGATCCCCACGAGTTTTCCTTTTCCAGCGACAATTGCCTCGAGCGGACGGCACGCGCGGCACCCATCATTTTCTTTACAGACAAACCGTCCGAGTTTACGGGCAAGGGCAATCCGTTTAGCATACTCGAGGATGCGCGTGGTGGCGTCATCCTTGTCCGGTAAATCCATGGCGACCGGTTCGGGATCACGATTAAGATACCAATAGCTGATTCCGGTGACCGGCTTGGTCTGGCAACGGCTCGCAAGCAAATAATAAATCGGGAGCTGTAATGAGTCCGGATCTTCATCAAATTTGCCGGTCTTGAAGTCTACGATACGGACGCTGTCACTTGCTTCAACATACTCGAGCCAATCTATTTTTCCGCAGAGAATGATATTGTCTTCCTCCGAAAGCCAAAAATACGGGAGTTCCTGTCTGATTTTGATGGTTTTGTGAGTAAGCGGTCCGGGGTGGTCGACCACGCGGGCAATCATTTCTTCTCCCCGCAGGCGGTACTTTTCTTCCTCTTCGGCAGTGGCAAATCCGCCACGCTCTCCACTTACTTTTTCCCAACTCTTGGCAAACCGGTCATTGAGGCGCTGGGTAAAGCGTTCTTCGACGGGGAGGATGGAGAGCGATTCGATGACTTCGTGGACCGTTTGCCCGAGGGCAAGGGCCGGGGCCATCAGGGAAATTTTATGATTCGTTTTTGGATCGCGGTAGACGTTGCGCAAATAATACGCCCGCGGACATTTGAGATAGTCACCGATTGAGGAATGAGAAACCCAGATAGCGCTATATTTATCCTTCATATAGATAAGTATAGCATCTTGCGTCTAAAGGCCACTCCCTTGGCTGTTTACCCTGAGCTTCGAAGGGCAAGGGGTGGCCTTGAGAAAATTCTAAACTGATATAATAGTCCTACTATGATAGTCACCGCGATCAAAACCAAACCCATCCTACCAGGCGATAATCTATCCCTAATACTTGACGACTATCTACCAAAACTTCATGAAGGCGATATCCTGGCCGTCACATCCAAAATCGTGAGCATCTGCCAAGGGTCAGTCGTCAAAAATGATGGATCGATAGACAAGCTTGACCTGATCAAAAAGGAAGCAGATGCATACCTCGATTTACCGCTTTCAGAAACGTATGGCATGACCATCACGATCAAAAACCATAAACTTGTTGCCAATTCCGGCATCGACGAAAGCAATGGTAATGGGTATTTCATTCTCTGGCCACGGAACCCTTTTGCATCAGCGGCAATGATATGGACGCATGTCCGGCAAAAATCTCATCTCAAAAACTTCGGAGTCATCATCACGGACACCCACGTGGCTCCTCTCCAATGGGGCACACGGGGGCGTTCGATCGCCTGGTGCGGTATCGAGCCACTCAAAAATTATATCGGATCACCGGATATTTTTGGGCATAACCTCCATGCGACGAAAGCCAGTGTCATCGATAGTCTGGCCTCCTCTGCTGTCGCCGTCATGGGCGAAGGAAATGAACAGAAGCCCATCGCCCTCATCCGGGATTTCCCTTTTGCCGCATATGTGAGCCGTCCGCCAACCAAAAAAGAGATACAAGCACTAGAAATCTCTCTTGATGATGATATGTATGCCCCCTTGTTGACAGCAGTTGAGTGGAAAAAAGGTGGCTAATATCTTAAAATACGATCATGACAACTACTAACCCCAAAGAACAATCGAATGAAGCAATAGTTGATACTCTTCTATCCAATAAAGAGCGTCAGTATACGGAGAGCGCGCACGCGGAAATATTCCGGCGGCTCATCACGACCATTGAGAAGTTTAACAAAGATGCGGATCGCGTCCAGCGGATGATGCTCTACTTGGCCGTTTCCCAAGTGATCCTTGCAATCGCACAAGTCATTCTGGCTATCGTGCAATTTCGGTGAGTCTAACACTCCGAGAGTTATGGATACAGCTCAAGAAGATTAGCAAGGAGCTCAGGAAATGTATTTTGATCAATAAAATGTTTCCCACCTGATATTTTCAAGATTTTCGATCCAATTTGATTTGCTATAAACTGAAACTCTTCTTGGGGAATATACGGATCGTCATCGCCATACAATAATGCAGTTTGCTTTTGATTTTGTTTGATGTTCTGCCAATTCCAGGGCGTTGTGAAGTATCCGCTTTGCTTTTCCATCTCATCGCCCAAATCCGTATAGCTTGGGGAAATCAACACGGATCCTAAAATCTTATTCATTTCTGCGTAACGCAGCGCCGCCACGGCGCCGGTAGACCATCCTACGAGCACATCTTTTTCACCTGCCTTCACATGATCTTTAAGGAATGCTAGCCAATATTCGCTTCTCCCAATTATCGAATCCGGAAATGTCTCAAAAAAAGTTTGATAACCATTCTTCTCAAGTTCCTGTTTGAACCACAAAGCCCAACTCAGTGACCAATGCGTCACCTGATTGCCGTGAATATAAATAATCCGTGGTTTCATTTATTTATCACGTATAGAGAATATTTGATTGAATCAATCGAATACCATTAGATAACATTTTCTTTTTTGCTTCTTCTTCCGTGACCCCATTTTTATTTACAGCTCTACAAGCGTCTATGATGACCGAAGTAGCAAAACCATTCCTGACTGAATCAAGCGACGTATGTAATACACAATAATCAGTTGCTAGACCAGCTATAAAAACCTTTACAACATTATTTTTTTTCAAAATATCTATTAGGGATATATTATCGCCATTAAACGCAGAGTAATGCTTTTCGCTCGTATCTTCACCTTTGGAAATAATGATATCGTTCGATTGGACGAGTAAATTTGGATGAAATTTTGCACCATCTGTATTTTCAACACAGTGGCTCATACCAGCGGGATGCCAATCTCTAGAAAATACAATAAGCCATCCATTAGCCCTAGCGTATTTTATCAGCTTATTTATTGGTTCAACAACCTCATCACCTCTTGGTACGGGATACCCACCTCTGGGTAAAAAATCAATTTGTACATCTTGTACTATTAAAGCGTTTAACATACTGGTGAGTCGGCTGAGATTCGAACTCAGAACCAACAGATTAAAAGTCTGCTGCTCTACCGTTGAGCTACCGACCCTTCATCGTGTATTATAGCAAAATGACGATTACTGTGTCACTTCAAAAATATGAGGGCAATTTTATACTTAAACAATGAGTTCTGAAAGTTATTCTAACTATCCCTATCAAGAAGGCCGATTCGGTATATCTTTCAGTGATATTTTTTATAATATTTCTCAGGGATAACCTACGGAAAAATATGCGGTGGATCAGGACGAAAATTATTCTATCAAACCTCAATGGGTACGACACATTTAACTTTTGACGTATATGATCTGAGAGCTTCCCATTATTCTATGGCCAGCACACTAGATACACGCGATGGTATAGTTAGTTACACTCTGTACACAAAAATTAGACCGTTTGACTTTCAATTTGGACTCGGTCTATCTCGACATCCGGATCTATTCGCCAATAAATTTATAGGTGTTACTTTGGATTACTTTGATAGCTTACAATTCGATGTAAACGCTTGTCAAACATCTTGGTATGATGAGGATTTAAAAGAGAATGCGGATAATTATCATCGTTTTATGACGAATTATTTGAGATCGAGAAATAAGGCTGACGCCGCCAGGCAGACATGGTCTGGATACGCGCTTGCAGAGTATGGGTTTACCGCTATTACAGACGATGACGTATCAATAATCGCAGACCCGACTGGCAACGAAGTCTATGCACGTTTTCACAAAGAATGAATTCAAGAAATCGCAGTGAAAAAATTAACCCGACGGGTTAAGTAGCTTCAAACCTCTTCTAGTGCAAGATGCTTGATTTGTTCCAGCTCTTTTGCGTATCCTACTTGATCATAGACAAACGCTCTATAAGAACTTGAAGACTTAAAATGACCAATAATCAGTGGCATGGCGATAAAAGATGACTTAACTTTTTCCTGATAATCCGGAAATGACGACCAAGGGTACACGTCGAGATCTTTAAGTGAGATGATACCGGAAACAACGGGGTTAATATGAATATAGCGAGAAAGATGTATGAGCTGCTCGTCTGTTTCCACAAAAACTGCCTTAAATGGACCTTGGTAGAGCGGGCCTACCCGATGGCGCTTCGTATTGAAATATTTGGCATACCCATTGGAAACGTTGGAAAGAAAGTTATGGATACCCTCCTTGATGTTTTGCCTAACAATGAGGTGAAAATGGTTTGGCATGAGACAGTAGGCAAGAATATCAACGGCGAGGGGCTTTTGATCAAGTGTTTGGCGGAATATTGTTCTTTCCGCATGTGAAAGCGCGAGAAAGTGGGAGTAACTTTTTGAAATGCCGTAAAATCTATAATACTCCAAGAGTGATACGAAGCGTTCCCGATCGCGAGAAGAAAGGAAAATAGATCGACGCTCGACTCCTCTGTTAAAAACATGATATACATGCTCTTCACGAAATACTATCGCTCGAGGAGATGCCATGATTAAAGCATACACAGAAGACTGTCAATTATCAAGAAGGGGTTTAAAGCTAAAACACCCGTCGGGTTAATTCGAATTGACTAGCCTGTCACGTTTTCGATGTGGCGGAAAGCTTTGAGAGTTTCGTCAATATCAAGTTCGATTGCGATCACATCAATCCGCATGCGGTCTGGGAGTTCGGGGTGGAGTAATTTGTAATACAGGGCAGTCTGCTTGACTTCGCGCAGTTTTCGTGGGGTCACCGATTCTTCCGGCAATCCAAATTTTCTGCCGATTCTTGTCTTCACTTCGACAAATATAAGTGTCTTATCTTTGATTGCAATGATATCGAGCTCCCCATACCGTTTCTGAAAATTCCGTTCTATGATCGTGTAGTGGTGACTCGTGAGATATTCACTGGCGAGATCTTCGCCGATTTTGCCGAGGCGTTTTTTGTGAGAATTTTTATTTGGCGCGGGTGGGTCGAATATGAACCGTGGTCTCATCGATGCGGGTGGCGGCCTTCCCCTGACGACCGCGCAAATAATAAAGTTTAGCCCGGCGGACATCTCCGTGCTTTTTCACTTCCATTTTCCGGATCCATGGAGAAAGCAGCGGAAAAATGCGTTCAATGCCGACCGCACCCGTCCCCATGTGACGCACGGTAAACATACAGTTGATGCCGCTTCCGCGGATGGCGATGACGATACCTTCAAACACCTGGGTACGCTCGTGGGTTTCATCTTTCACTTCCCGCTTGGTTTTGCCTGCTACTTTCTCGTGCTCGATGAGTTTGTAGTGTACTCGGACCGTATCTCCGACGTGAATCAGTACGGACTGTTTATTCTCTCCTTCACTCAATGTCCAGGTGACTTGGTTGGCCATTCGGCTATTCTACCAGCTTTCTCACATTTCTTCAACGTTGTGTTGAGCCGATTCCCTCAAGCCCGAGGAAGTCATCCGGACAAACTGTGCGTGTTTCCATAGCTCGGCGATGGTCCGCGCATTGCAATAGCTCATGCCGGATTTGACGGCGCCGACGAGTTGATGGATGACGTCTTTGGCCGGTCCTTTGTATGGCACAAAGCTTTCTACTCCCTCCGGCACAATCTCTTCAAGTTCCTTACCCATTTCTTCTTCAGATAATTCCTTACGGACCTGGCCGGAGACACCGGAGAGCATGCGGGAGGCAACAGCCGAAAATGAAGCCGCACCCCGGTGCACTTTATACTTCTGCCCTTTCCGGAGAATAATACTTCCCGGACTTTCGTCCGTACCGGCAAGCCAACCGGTAATCATGACCGAGTCGGCGCCTGCCGAAAGAGCCTTGGTCATGTCACCCGGATAATTCGTCCCGCCATCGGCGATGAGCGGTACGTTGGCTTTTTTAGCGACTGCGGCGCACTCCATGATCGCGGAGAGCTGCGGCATGCCTACTCCCGCGACCATGCGCGTGATACAGATTCCTCCCGGACCAATACCGACTTTTAACCCATCGCATCCCAAACGCACAAGATCCCGCGCCGCCTCAGGAGTCGCAATATTGCCGCCGATCACATCTGCGCCACGGCATGCGGATCGGAGCTTTTTGATAGCCGTCAACCCGTGAACAGAATGGACATGGGCAATATCGACCACAATTACATCGATATGGGCTTTCATGAGTTCGGCTGCCCGCTCGAGGTAATCCCCGACGACGCCCACTGCCGCGCCGACACGCAGTCTGCCTTTAGCATCCTTCGTCGCCTTGGGATAGATATCCTGGTTTAGGACAGTCCGCGAAGTGATGAGCCCGCCAAGCGTCCCATCAGGACGAATAAGCGGTAACTTTTCGACCTTATGCGTCCGGAATATCTCACGCGCTTCCCGAAGCGTCGTCGCCACACTGGCTGTAATCAATTTGTCTACGGGCGTCATAATAGATTGCATCGTCGGATTTTTCCCATGAAGAAACCAGGTATCCCGCTCTGATACGAGTCCGAGAATTTTATTCTGCGGATCGACGATAATGGCGCTCGTTACCCCGTGCCGCTTCATGAGGAGCTTGGCCTCCGAAAGGGTTTGAAGAGGAGTGAGGGTAAACGGACTGTCCATGACGAATCCTTCTGAACGCTTCACCCGGCTGACCTCGGCCACTTGCCGTTCGATCGTCATAAAACGGTGAATGATGCCTATCCCGCCGAGTTTGGCCATGATGATGGCCATCGAGGACTCCGTCACTGTATCGACATTGGATGACACAAAAGGGATGGCCAGGGGAATATGACGCGACAGTCGGGTATCGGTGGCGACTTGGGAACGGGACGCAACCCGCGACTTCTGCGGGACCAAGAGCACATCATCGTAGGTCAAACCAAGTGGTATGGATTTCATACTTTTATTAACGCCTGCCGCTCCGCACCATTGGAAATATACTGTATGGGCCGCGCAAGGTGCTTCTCAATATATGACAGATAGGCACGCGCTTGTCTAGGGAGATCCTTGCGTCTTTTTGTATCACTCATGTCTTCTGCCCATCCCGCGAATGTTTCGAGGACCGGCTTACAGTCCGGCAATTGGGAGATCTCTGCCGGAAACTCGCGTAACATTTTTCCCCGATACCGGTATCCGGTACAAATTTTGAGCTTGAGAATCCCCGTCAGAACATCCAGTTTTGTGACGGCGAGACTGGTCACTCCATTGATCCGCGCCGCATACCGGAGCATGGGGATATCCAGCCACCCGCAGCGCCTGGGACGTTTGGATACCGTACCAAATTCATTTCCTTTTTGCCTGAGGGTCGCGCCCATATCATCCAATAACTCCGTCGGAAACGGACCATTACCGACACGGGTCGTATAGGCCTTCATGACCCCCAAGACCGGGAGGGCACGAGCAGCAATACCGACGCTCGGAAATACTGCCGAGGCGATCGTGGGTGGGGCGACGGTAAACGGATAGGTGCCATAGAACGGATCGAGCATCGTGCCGTGGGCTTGTTCAAAGAGAAACGCATGGGTGTCGAGTTTGAGGGCGACGAGCGACGATACATCGCCCATATATTTTTTCAGTTTCTTTCCGTACCCCACATACTCAGTAAGTATCGACGCAATGGTAAAATCCGTCTTCATGCCATATCCTTTTTCAATAATCGCCCGTTTGAGCGGAAGAATCTTTTCGAGTTTCTCTTTTAAAAGTGCCGGCCGCATAAGAAATTCGAGCCTGATACCAGCACGGTTATTCCGGTCTTCATAGCAATACCCGATGCCCAAACGGAGGCTCCCCGTCGCGGCTTTTCCTTTCCATACTTCGCTTGCCGAATCCATGGCAGTGTGATACGGCATGACGATGTGGCACCGTGGATCAATCGTCAAATCCACGCGGTACCCGGCCGATTCAAGCATGGCAATTTCCGCGAGTAACACCCGGGGATTGATGACGACCCCCTGGGCGATAAGAAGTTTCTTCTTTTGTAACGCGCCGGAAGGCACGAGAGACAACGGATATTTATGCCCATCGACCACGACGGTGTGTCCCGCATTATTGCCTCCGTTCCATCGCACGACATAATCATACGAGCCAGCAATGGCATCAATAATTTTCCCCTTCCCTTCATCCCCCCACTGAAGTCCGACAACGATAGATGATTTCATACAAATATTTTTTTGGCCCTTTTCACCACTTCTTCTACGATTCTGCC
>CAYHFH010000029.1:0-9947 GCA_964355865.1 uncultured Gammaproteobacteria bacterium | reverse complement strand
GAAGTCAACCGTAAAAATATGACAAAGCGTGTCGGAAACGGAGCGCTAGAATAATAAGCGTTAGCCCAGATTAGACTAACGAAAGCAAGGTGGTACCACGAGTTTACCTCGTCCTTGCCTCTAACCAGAAAGTGGTTGGGGGTGAAGACGAGGTTTTTTAGTGCCAAAAAGGACAAATATGAGAATAGTAACGATAAAAATAGGCAGCAGCGTCTTACTCACCCAGCGAAACAAGCTGGATGAATTTCGCATTGCTCACATTGCCGATCAGATACTTTCTCTGAAGGAGAAGGGAATCGGGGTGGTTTTGGTGGTTTCAGGAGCAGTTGCTTGTGGCGCCAATTATATTCACTTCTCATCTGAAGATAAACAATTAAAAATGGCGGCTGCTGGAATAGGCCAAGCATATCTAAATTCCATCTTTCAACAGATTTTCTCTAAAAAAGGACTACGGATAGCGCAAATTCTCCTAACCAACGAGTTAATAGATTCAAAGAGTAAAAAGAAAGAGTTAAATGATCTAATCCATTACTATCTCCAAATCGGAGTCGTGCCAGTTATTAACGAGAATGATGTTGTTGATCTCAACAGTTTTGGCGGCAATGACTTTCTAGCAGCAAATATGGCTAAACTCCTCAAGGTTGATCAACTTCTCATTCTTTCAACGATGACCGGATCAAATTTCGGCGTTGGCGGTGGAAAAGCGAAGCTTCAAGCTGTCGCCATGCTCAAGGAAAAAAATATTCAGGCAAGCATTGTCAACGGCAAAACAAAAAATATTCTTTTGGAGGCATTATTATGAAACGAGTCCTAGATTTGGAAAAAATTAAACAATCTGCAGGTAAGCTTTCATCCGTATCTGAAAGGCGAAGGAATACTTTTTTGCGCCATCTTTCAGAGATTATTTTACAAAAACAACAAGAGATTATTAAAGCTAATAAAAAAGATTTAGCGAGAGCAAAAATTCAAGGGCTTCCTTCTGCTTTTATTGAGCGCTTGGGTTTAGACGAAGCCGGAGTAAAAAAATTGATCTTAAAACTTACGGGCATAGAAAAACTAAGTGCTGGAATTGGAGAAATTATTGAGGAAAGAACAGATAAAAACAAATTGTTCCTTAAAAAAGTCAGGACCCCTCTTGGAGTTATTGCTGTTATTTATGAGGCCAGACCTGAAGTGACCATTGATGTTGCGGCTCTTTGCATTAAGTCCGGAAATGCGGTCATCCTCAAAGGAGGCTCGCAAGCCTTGGAGACGAACAAAACTCTCTATGCTTGTATCTTGGCAGCGTTGGAAAAAACAGGGATAGACAAAGAGACAGTTAGTTTCATTTCAAGCAATAGTCGCAGAACAATAAATTGGCTATTGAAAAAGAACGAATACGTTGATCTTGTTATAGCTCGTGGCGGTTATGGGTTGGTGAAGGCGGTTTTGAATCAATCAACAATCCCTGTGCTAGCTCATGCCGCAGGTGGAGCAAGAATTTATATTGATGCAAGCGCAGACTTGTCAATGGCTGAAGAAATTATCCTAAATGCAAAAACCAGCAAACCTGCAACATGTAATTCACTCGATACGATCGTGGTTCATCGAAACATTGTTAATAAATTTATAGATCGGATTACTAACGTCTTAGAAATGCAGCATGTAAAAGTCATTAACGATCAAAAGGCTACAGAGAAAGTTTGGAATACAGAATTTCTTGGGTTAACAGTCGCCATTAAAGTAGTAAAAGACGTTAAGGAGGCAGTAAATTTTATAAACAGGCATAGCAAAAGACATTCTGAGGGAGTCGTTGCCGAAGATAAAAAGGTTATTGATTATTTTGTTGACTCCATCGATGCCGCGGCATTATTTGTCAACTGCTCAACAAGACTGCATGACGGCTATGTGTTTGGGTTAGGTTCAGAAATGGGCATCTCGACCGGTAAACTACATGCCCGCGGACCCGTGGGACTAAAAGAGTTAACAACGTATAAATGGGAGATGTATGGCAATGGACAAATTCGAAAGTAAAAAATTAGCGATTATTGGTGGCGGGCATATTGGCTTAGCGCTGGCCGAAGGCTTTATTAACAGCGGCAAAATCGTTGGCTCTCAATTGATTGTCGCGAACCCTTCTTTGTCGAAAGTAGCTCATTTGAAAAAACATGGAGTTGAAATAACAATGGATAATCGAATAGCGGCTGCAAAAGCTGACTGGGTTTTTCTTGCAGTTAAACCTTTTGTTGTTGACCAAGTGCTTACACAAATCAGCTCGTTAGTAGAGAAAAAACAAATTATTTCACTGGCTGCAGCAGTTACTGTCGATCATCTGAGAAAGTATGTAACAGATGCCGAAATAGTAAGAATAATGCCGAATATGGCAATCTCCTGTAACGGAGGGGTAATCGGCTTGTTTACAAAAAGAAAAGATAAGAAAGAAATTACGCAGCTACTATCTCTTCTGGGATTGGTTGTCGAGGTAAAAAAAGAAAAAGACCTTGATGCTTTAACTTTGCTATCCGGTTGTGGCCCTGCCATTGTTTCCCAATTTATCGGGATTTTATCAAATTACGGAATGAGCATCGGTTTACCATCTAACGAAAGTCATACTATAGCATTGCAAACGTTTAAGGGTACAACTGCATTTTTGGAAAAGTCTGGAATTACTGCTGATGAGTTAATTCGATCTGTAGCCACAAAAGGCGGAATTACCGAGGTGATTCTCAATAAACTGAAACAAAGTGATTTTCAAAATCACTTCATGCAAGCGATGGATGAAGGATACAATAAAATAGAAGAGATAAAACAAAAATTAATTTAGGAGGATCGCTCGCCACCGCTCTTCTCTTCATGCACGATCGGCAAATGATGTTTATACGCATTATCCTTCATTCGTTTGACAACTTTTTCCACTACAGATCTCTCTATTCCCATCGCAACAATCTCTTCCATTGACTTTTTTTCATCAACAACCATCCTCAGTATCTCATCTGCCTCTTTGTAGGTAAATCCAAATTCGCCCTCATCCGTCTGTCCACCCCAGAGTCCCGCTGACGGAGCTTTAGTAAGAATTATTTCCGGAAGATTTAAATAGCGGGCAAGCGCATATACTTGAGTTTTATACAAATTCCGTAACGGCTCGATATCACTTGCCTCGTCGCCGAAGCGGGTAAAGTAACCAAGCAAATGTTCCGTCTTATTTTCAGTACCAACAACGAGTGCGTTGTATTTCTTGGCTGAATCATAAAGAAGTATCATCCGTACCCGCGCCATCACATTGCCACGGCGCAGTCGATCCATAGATGGATCGGTCGCAATAATCGGATCAACGAAGGGTTGTATGTTTTTCTCCGTCACGTTGTCTTCGGGTACCCCGAGCGTCTGGATGACCAACCGCGCATCCGCGACTCCTTGACCGTTCAATTTCCCATACGGCAGGAGCAGGGGATAGACATTGTTTTTCCCCAATGCCATCACCGCCAACGCCGCGCTGGTACTGGAGTCAACGCCACCGGATAAGGCAATCACCGTATGCTGAAATCCAACCGCCTCAAACGAGGTTTTCAAAAAACGAACGAGAGTTTCTGCTGTATATGTTGCGTCAAACGTCTTCATTAACGGAGACTCATCCTCTGTAATAGAGGATTTTTTAATCGAAGTTCGGAGTCATACGGAAGATTTTTTTTCACAAACTCGATCGCCTTTTTTTCAGCTTTGTCTACCAATTTTACCAGTTTATAGTATTCCTTATTATCCTCTCGTTTAAATTTCATATCTATAGCTATAGTAGCACGTATCGCATGTTAGTCAATACGGCAACGGTATATGACGGTGAGAATACGCTTTAATTCCGGTAGTCCGAACGCCCCGATTATCTGTGAGTTTATTTGCATCGCTCTCATTATCTGTGCCACGTGATCCTCGGAAAATTGGTGGTTGCATTTGGACAAAATTCGTATAATGGCATTGGTCGTTTCAAATGAGTTGCTATTACAAAGAGCATGAACGAGAGACTCTAGGGATTTTTTGTAGTATACAGTCTTCGGATGGTAGTGGAGACCAATGTGCGCAACGGTAATGGCCAATTCAAGCAAATTATCTTGTGGATCTTTTTTGTATTGTAGCGCCTGATACTTATTAATAAATCCGTAAGGATTTGTGGTTTCAAGTTTGATCGGAATTATTTTCTTGTTCAAGCACACGGCGCAACCTGTTTCCTGATCAGTATATGAAGAATTCTTAAAACGCTCCGAAACGAGAGGAATAAAGAAATCTGCGCTTCGTATGGCGTGAAGTATTTCTTTTTCCCAAACTTCAGACCCGGGAATGTCGTCATGGGCGATAAATGTATCGTAACCACAGTAATGAATCAACAACTGTTTTAATCTTCCGCCGATTTGCTTTTCCTCAGAGGCATAGCTGATGAACGCATTAATTCGATCCATATATAATTTTTTAGTCTTTCCTAAAACTCTACAATCTTACCAGTCGAAGTCGTGTATTGGGAGTATATACTCTGCCAGCTTTTGCCATCTTTTTCCCGTTCACTTTCACCACATCTGCGGTAAAGTCATTATGCCCATGCACAAGTGCTGATCCGACTCCATAGCTGTCTACCGGCGTTTTTTCTTTTTCAAACATCCGAACCTTGTCCTCAGTAAATCCGCCGGATACCAGTATTTTAACATGCGCGTACCCGTTGTCGTTGAGCGCCTTTCGAACTGCCCAAACCAACAGCGGATTGACGCCAAACGTATTCTTTGTGTTTCTATTTTTACTCAACGACTTGTCAATCAAATTGCCCGCAGTATCCAGGCGGACTCCCCACAACTTTTTCCCATGGGCTTTGGCCACCGCAAGCGACGTGCCCACGCAATCGTTATCAAAGTCTACAAGCGCGACTATGTTCGCGCCTTGTATGTGTTTGGCAAATCGTTGTGTTGCTTTAATTGTTTCACCGCCACTCACGGCGATTAGAGAATGGGGGATAGTCCCGACCGGCACCCCATTCCACCGCGATGCGTGCGCGGCCGTACATACACCAGCCGCGCGCCCGATGTGAGCCGCATAACCATCACCTTCTTGGGTATGGAAATCGTCAAACCGATCGGCAAAGAAAAATACCGGTTTCCCGTTCGCGGCTTCTACGACACGACGCGTGTTGGTCGCCGCCATCGTTCGCCGTGCAAGGATTCCGAGGTACAATGATTCAAGGTGAGCAAAATATACATATGGTCCGGTGATATGCATGACCGTCTCACTCACATTGACTTTGACACCATCAGAAAGCGCCGTAACCGTAAGAAGTTGTCTCTTTGACATCCATCGCTTACCCCGCCACGTTCCCGCACCGACACGAAGAAGCTCGACCACCTCATCAATGCCGCACAACACGCTTTGATCGTTCCGCTGAAATATCTGCATTGTCACGATCGTCTCATCATGATCCTGCTCGAGGATGTATTTAGTTCGATTGAAGTAGGCAGCACTATAGTACCCGCGCCGGAGGCGCTCAATAGTAGTCTTATCCCAATACATCATACCTCACACTTTATACAATCCGTGCTTCTTTATATAGAGAGAAACCGCGGGAGGGACAAACGCATCGATTGATAGTCCTTGTCGAAGCCGTTCACGAATTTTTGTTGACGATAGATTTGATATCACCAACGACTCGTGAGTGAGGAGGGTCATATTTTTTTGCATTGGCGCATTGGCATAGCCACTGCGGGGGAATATAAGAAACGGAATCCGATTGAGAAGTTCTTCCCAGTGCCCCCACTTCGTGGTAAATCCCGGCAACCAATCCGCACCCATGATAAATGTATAGGTGTTGTTGGACGGAAGATGGGGGAGGAGATTGATGGTGTTCCCATCAAGTGTATGGTCAACCTCTAGCGTAGACAATTTCATCTTCGGCCCTTCAAGGAATTTCGTCATCGCCAAGCGATCAACAACAGGAGCCACATGAGGTTTCGGCGGGTGTTGTCCATAATTGGGCAGAAACCAAACTTCATCAATATTCGTGAAATCCAAAATCTGCTGGGCGATCATGGGGTGCCCGAGATGTGGGGGGTTAAAGACTCCGCCAAAGATGCCGACTTTCATAAAATTCCAAATCCTAAGCACCAAATTCTAAACAAATCCAAATCTCAAAATTCTAAATTCAAAACGTTTTGGATTTTGGATTTTGATATTATTTAGGATTTAGAAATTAGGATTTAGGATTTATATTAAGTGCGTGGTTTCACCACGAGCGTCCTATTCATTCCTTCGCCGACGGACTCGGTTTCCACGCGCTCATCGCCACCCAACGTCATGTGGATGACGCGGCGCTCGCTGGGCGAGAGGCTTGGGAGCTCAACGGGTTTACCGAAAGAAATTGCCCGTTCTGCAGCACGCTGGGCCATGAGCATGAGCGTCTCTTCGCGTTTCTGCCGGTAGTCTCCGACGTTCACATACACTTTCACCCAAGCCGCAAGTTTTTTTGAGACGATAATCGAGAGAAGTATCTGAAAGCTTTCTAAGGTCCTTCCATGAAACCCGATGAGGAGTCCTGTTTCATCCGTATCGATCTGCACTTGGTACGCGCCTGTTTCGTCCAGGTCCACGGCGACCGTCCCCACGACTTCCAGCCGCTTGAGTAAATCTTCCGTAATTGCTTTGACCTGATCAATGGGTTCCATAATTCAATTATCCAATCAACTAATTATCCAATTATCCAATATTTGATGATTTGAGAATTGGATTATTTGACTATTGGATTATTCTCCGCATTTATGCGGAGCTGCTGCATGATACCAAAAAGTCCGAATACGTTCCAGTAGAGCGATAAACCGAGCGGAAACTGGAATGCGAAAAATCCAAACATGATGGGGGTGATGTACGCCATCTGCTTCTGCATGTCTCCCATCGCATCAGAATCGGACTTAGGACTCTGGACTTCGGACTTAAGATCTTTTTTTTCTAGCGTCTTATGTCTTAAGTCTGACGTCTGTGGTGCCGGCAGCATTAATTTGCTTTGCCAAAACTGCAAGAGGCCCGTGATCACAGGAATAGACAAAAGCCACCACCCTTGCGTTTGCCATGCCTCCGGCTTGAGTCCCAGATTGATGCCGAAAAAAGTAAGGTCAAGGGTTGTGAGCTTGAGTATGGGCAGATATAGGATTTGATTCATCTGTGAGACTAGCGTTTCCAAATTCCCGTTTCCCAGAACCTGATAGAACACGTTGTAAAGGGCGAAAAGAATCGGCATTTGGACAAGCAGAGGGAGACACCCGGCCGCCGGATTGACGCCGTGCTCTTTGTAGAGGGCAAGTTGTGCCTGTTGAAGCTTTGGCTTATCATCTTTGTGCTTGGCGTTGAGCGCATCTAGGTGAGGTTTCAAGTTTGACATTTTTTTGGCACTTTTCATCTGCGCCTGCATGAGAGGGTAGAGGAGGAGGCGGATGAATGCCGTCATGCCGATGATGGCAAATCCCATGACGCCCGGCACGTGGAGCCATTCAAAGAGTTTATAGAATGCCACCAAAATATTTACTATGGGCCAGATCAATAATTGATTCCAAAGATTCGGATCAGTCATATACAACAATACACAATTTCCAATACACAATATCCAACTACGAATAAAGAAGTTTTTTTTATAAAAATCTTCTCACCACATTGGTGATTGGATATTGGTCAATGGATATATATTTCCGGCACTGGGTCCTCTCCTCCTTTGCTCCACGGATGGCACCGGAGTATTCGACGGATCCCCAAGCTCAACCCATGGATTATACCATAGCCTGCGATCGCCTGATACATGTATTCACTACACGTCGGCGTAAACCGACAGGTGGACGCAGTCCATCCTGAGCCTGTCGAAGGACCTCTCAGAAACAAAAACTTGAGTATCCCCGTATCAAACGACAGAAATCGCTGATAGAAACGGATAGCACCAAGCGCAAAGCGCTTAGGAATTATGAATATCGAATTTAGAATATTGAATAATGCTTGTTTTTCCATACTTCATGATTCATGATTCATGATTCAATAGGCCACTCTGCGAGAGTAAGTAACGAACAATGGTGTTGACAGCCGTAAATGTTTCAGGGATATTTTTGCGGACAAAAAACACCCCATCCCATCCTAGGGCAAAAAAGGGAAGAGCAAGCCGCACCGACTCACGTGTCAGACGCTTCAACCGATTCCGCCCTACGGCTCGTTTATCCACACTCACCGGCACCACAAATGCAAACCGGCTGGTGTCCGCAGATCCATCACGCTTCCTATATATAAGGGAGATTCCGTCACCGTTTATGCGTTTGCCCGTCCGCATGAGGGATTTGATTTCCAGGGAGGGGAGTCTATTGGGTTTAGGGAGCATGGATAAAACGTTCAAACGAAGTAACCAACTAACCACTAACGGTCAATTTTCGTCTTCCGGTCAATCGTCGTCGTTTGAGGACTTTACGTCCGACGCGGGTCGCCATCCGCGCGCGGAACCCGTGCTTGCGGGCACGCTTTCCCTTCTTCGGCTGATAGACGCGTTTTGGCATGATCTAAGTATATCCGATCTGATTCCGACCAGCAAGACCAAAACGATCCACTTATATGTCCTCTTTATGAATGTTTGCCTGGCGGAGTATGCTCAGGAGCGTTTTCCTTTTCAAATCTTTATGATGCATGGGGACCGTTGCGCGAAGCTTACGAACGGGATGATATAAATGAAGATGGCTTCCTACTTGGCGAATCTCGATAAAACCCTGATGTTTGAGGATTGCGATAACTTCCCGCGGCTTAAGACTCGGAACCGTACTCATGGAGTCATTGGGTAATATGTTGAACGAAATGAAACATCTATAGGTGCAGTAAAAGACGCAACATCCGGCTCGGGAATAGATTCGCCGGACTCTTGAAGAACTTCTAAATATCCCTTTATCGCGTCCTGCGCCATGGCTATGGCTTCTTCAAACGTGTCTCCCTCTGTCACAAGACCTTGTAATTTTGGTACGATTACGACGTACCCTCCCTCTTCTGCGGGTTCAAAAATGGCGGTATAACGAAGCACGGATTGAGCTATTTTCCCTTTCATAGTAAGAAGAGTATATCACACCATAGAGCGTTATCAGAGTGATATTGTGTTCAGACATAGACCGTCTCCCGTACTATCACGTCTTTTATGAGTGGCTTGAGCGCATTCATCGATAGTATTTGTGGTATTGTCCCGATGCTGACCCCCGATTTTTATCGAAACTACAGCCGTCATGGATCCCGCTTCGCGGGAGTAGTATTTCTTCAGGGCATTTACCCCGTATGTCGCGCTCCTCGGGAGTGCGAAGCTGTAAGCCTCCAGACCGAGGGAAGCGTACTAAGGGGTAACTTCCTCTTTCACCCGCCGTAGCCTTGGTGAAGGCGGGCCACGTAATCAGGGCGCAACCTCTTCCCACGTAATCGGCACGTCTCTCATACTATCCGGCATGGAGATGAGAAGCCGGGGATTGTAGAGGAAGAGTTCCGCGGAAGTTGTATTATTTTGTGTAATACTCTCGAGGTCCCGCTGGAGGAGGAAGGAACCCGCGACGAAAATCCCTTGTCCCACGAGCCGCTCTTTCCCAGACACTGAGCTTGTCGAAGTGCTGAATGTCCCACTCGGACTCGTCACGTAGATACCTTCTATGGCGGGAGCACTCGATGAATACAGTCCGCCGACGGCAGAAGCAACGGTGATGTTGCCATTGACGATGAAGGCGGCAAACCCCGAGCCGGTGAGATTTATTTTTCCGCTAAGCGTTAAGTTGCCGTTGACGATGAAGATGACCGTTTCTCCGTCCGCAATCGCCCAGTCGCCGGACGTGGTCATATCGCCGACGACATAGTAGGGAGTGGCGCGGGATACGGGCTTGGTAACGGCAGCAAGGTCGGCAAACGAATCAGCCGTCGTCATGCCGCCGAACCTGCGGTAGAGGAGGTCGTAGTAG